>DATKLH010000059.1:0-6313 GCA_035542515.1 Casimicrobiaceae bacterium | reverse complement strand
TCCGCGTCAAGGACGAAGGCCGCAACCCGACCGGCACGTTCAAGGCGCGCGGCGCAGCCGTTGCGGTCACGCGCCTGCGCGAGCTGGGCGTCGATGCGGTGGCGGTGTCGAGCTCGGGCAATGCCGGAGACGCGTGGGCTGCCTACTGCCGCCGCGCGGGCATCGAAGCCACCATCTTCCTTCCCGACGATGCGCCGAGTCCAACGCTCGTCGAGGCTGCATTGACGCGTCAGAACGTGGCGACCTTCAGCGGCCACAATTCGCGTGGCGGCCGATTGGCGCAGGCGCATGGCGCCGCTCACGGCGAGTTCGTCGCCAATACGTTCCAGGAGCCGTATCGGCTCGAGGGCAAGAAGACCATGGGCCTCGAGATCGCGGAGCAGCTCGGCTGGCGAATGCCCGACGTGGTCCTCTATCCGATCGGCGGCGGTGTGGGGCTCGTCGGCATCTGGAAAGCGTTCCGCGAATTGCTCGAGCTTCGCTGGATCGAGGGTCCGATGCCTCGATTCGTCGTGGCGCAATACAGCGGCTGCGCACCCATCGTCGACGCGTTTCGTGCCAATCGAAGCAGCTGCGATCCGTGGGGCGAGATCGACACGCTACCCGGCGGACTGCGCGCGCCCAAGCCGATCGCCGATTTCCTGGTCCTGCAGATCTTGCGCGAGACCGGCGGTGCGGCGATCGCAGTGGACAACGACGAGGCGCTCGACGCCGTGCGCGAGGTCATGGTGAGCGACGGCCTGTTCATCTGTCCGGAAGCTGCGACGACCATCGTCGCGTTGCAGGAGCTCATGCAGACGAACCGGATCGAGCCCGACGAAGAAGTGGTGGTGGTCAGCACGGGCACCGGGCTGAAGTACGCGTCGCTGTTTCCGATCGAGCTTCGCAACCTCGCCGAAGGCGTGGAGGAGGCTGTGCAATGAATGCGATCACCGACGCGCTCGCGCTGGCGCGCGCCCAGTTTCCGATCACCACCAGGCGGATCTACTTCGATCTCGCGAACATGAACTCGCCGCCGGCGTGCGTCACCGACGCGCTCGCCCGTTACTTTGCGGCGCTTCAGGATCGCGGCGGCGACAAGGTGGCCTGGGCGGAAGTGACCGCGGCGACACGACGCAAAGCCGCGGCGCTGCTCGGCTGCGATGCGGGCGAGCTCGCGTTCTGTCGCAATACCTCCGACGGCTTGAACATCGCCGCCAACGCCATCGACTGGCATGCAGGCGACAACGTCGTGCTGTCGGCCGACGAGCATCCGAACAACGTCTTCCCGTGGCTCAATCTCCGGCGCCGCGGGGTTGAAGTTCGACTCGTGCCCGGCATTGCGGAGTGGGTCGATGCCGCGGCGCTCGCGCCGTACGTCGACGCGCGCACGCGAGTGGTCGCAGTCGCGGACGTTTCGTTTCTTCCCGGCCAACGCAACGACCTCGATGGCATCGCGAACCTGTGCCGCGAGCGTGGCGCGTTGCTGGTTGTCGACGGCGTCCAGGCGGCCGGCCTGATGGACGTGCGCCTGCGTGAGCGCGGGATCGCGATGTGGGCGGCGAGCGCTCACAAGGGACTGCTCGCTCCGCACGGCACCGGCCTGTTCTACTGCCGCCACGATCTGATCCCGTCGATGATGCCCGCGTACCTCGCGCGCAACGGCGTGGTGCCGGGAGCGGCCGACGACCATTTCGTCGAGAAGCCCGATGCGGTGCTGCGCAACGACGCGTGCCGCTTCGAGATCGGCAATCTCAACTATTCGGGCATTCACGCGTTGAGCGCTGCGCTGGACCTGCTGCTCGGGATAGGCATCAGGATCATCGAGCGGCATGTGCTCGACGTCGGCGACTACATGACGGAGAAGCTCGCGCAGCGCGGCATCCGTCGACTCGGCCCGCCTGGGCGCGAGCGGCGCTCGTCGATTTGCGCATTCGCCTTTCCGGGCGAGGGCTGGGCCGAATACCTCGGCGAGCAGGACATCGTGGTCTCGGGGCGCCGGGGCGCGATCCGCGTCTCGCTGGGTTGCTACAACACCTTCGACGAAGTGGATCAGTTCATCGCCGTGGTCGACAGGAGGTTGAACCGATGAAAAGTGCTTGGGACTGGTATCGGCGCCGCTCGATCGGAACCCAGATCTTCCTTGGCATGGCGATCGGCGCCATCGTCGGGCTCGCCATGGGGCCGAAAGCCGACACGCTGAAGCCGGTGGGCGACATCTTCATCCGGCTCCTGGTGATGGCCGCCATTCCGCTGATCTTCTTCACGCTCATGTCGGGCCTGACGTCGATCCGGGAAGCGGGCTTCGTGGGCCGGCTCACGGCACGCATCCTCGTCTATTACGTCGTCACGAGTGTCATCGCGTTCAGCATCGCGATCGCCGTGATGGACTGGATGCAGCCCGGCGCCGGGTTCGCATTAAAGGGCACGGTGAAATCCGAGATCGCGCAGATGCCGTCGCTGACCACGGTCATCCTCGACATCTTCCCGAGCAACGTGGCCCAGGCATTCGCCAAGGGCGACGTCACGCAGATCGTCGTGTTCGGGGTGTTCCTCGGGATCGCGACGTTGTGGCTGCGCGAGCCGCATCGCGGCCGCGTCGTCACCTTCTTCGAGACCGGCCGCGTGCTGCTCGTACGTCTGGTCGGGATCATCATCGCGTTCGCGCCCATCGGCCTTGGCGTGCTCACCGCTTATAGCGTCGGCGTCTACGGATCCAAGATTGCCGGGCCACTCCTCAAGTTCATCGGCGCCATCTACGTGTCAGAGATCCTGATGTTCGCGGTGATCATGCTGCTGCTGTACCTGGTCGCGCGCGTATCGCCGGTGTTCTTCCTCAAGCGCACCTACCCGTTGTACCTGACGACGGCGGGCACGACGAGCAGTCTTGCAAGTCTCGCGCAGGCTTTGCAGATCGCCGAGGAGAAGCTGCACATCCCGCGCAACATCTGCGGGTTCACGCTGCCGTTCGGGGTGCAGTTCACCAAGGACGGCACCGGCATCTTTCTCGCGGCGATCCTGCTGTTCGCGGCGCAGTCGCAGGGCCAGGTCCTCGATATCGGGACGATCGTCGTCATCGTGCTGACCGGACTGCTGCTCGCCACCGGATCGGGCGGTGTTCCGGGCGGCGGACTTGTCGTCGGCCTGGTGTTCGTCAAGGCCTTCGGACTGCCGGTGGAGATCGCGGTGCTGATCGGCGGCATCTATCACATCATCGACATGGGCAACACGACGCTCAACGTGATGAACGACATGGTCGCGACGGTGATCGCGTCGCGTCTGGAAGGTGCGATCCATGTCGAGCACGGGCGCATCGCGGCAGATGCGCACGCGGAAGTTGTGGCATCGCCGGCAACCGCCACGGTCTCGACGGCTGTGTAGCTTTTCGCACCCCCCGGATCGCCGCCGCCGGCGCGTTCTGCGCCGCATCCCCGTGCACGCGATGCATGGAGACGGGTCGCAGCCTCCATTGCGTTCTTGCTGCGCGCGCGCCCGAGTGCGATGGAAGGCAGCGCGGTGACCATAACCGAGACGGCCGATGGCAAGGCGTTTGTCAACTGGACAGGCGCCTGCAGCGGCACATTGCCGACCTGCCCCTTGAACGTCACCAAGGACGTCTCGGTCCAGGCCGTGTTCACCAAGTAAACGCTTTGCTTCGATGCAGGCGAGGCTCGCGAGGGCCTCGCCTTTCTTTGTCGCCTGCGGAGTCCATTGATCTCGCTCAAGGAGAGTGACCGGGATCGCGTTCGACCGGGTCGCGGTGCCGTACGCTACGTAGTAAGCGGTATTGGGTGTTCGGGCGACTCGAGCGCCCGATGGACTGAATACTTCGACGGCGTTCGCGACCATGCTCGACAGCCCGCAGCCGGCGGTGAACACGACTACGCGCGGAGCGCTTCATCGCACGCGCGAGACGTTGCTCCAACTCGTGCTCGTGCCGGCGCTGTTCTACGGCGGCGCGAAGCTGAGCCTCGCCTTCGCCATCATGCCCGACGTGCTGGTGATGCTGTGGATTCCCAACAGCATCCTGCTGGCAACCTTGCTGCACTACGGGTTTCGACGCTACGGGTACTTCGCCCTCGCCGTCATCCTGGCCGAGCTCGCCGCCGATTACGCGAGCTTTCCGCTGATCGAGGCGGCCCTGTTCGGACTGGTGAACGTCCTCGAGGTGTCGATCGCCTATGCGTTGCTGCGGCAATGGCGCTTCGATCCGCGCTTCGCTACGCCTGGCGACATCGCGAAGTTCGTCGTGGCGGCGCCAGTGGTCGCAGCGTTTGCCTCGGCGTGCGGCGCGACGGCGATCTACACGCATTTCGGCGCGCCGCAAGCGACTTCCTGGCAGTTGCTCCAGACCTGGTGGTACAGCGACGGCCTGGGACTGCTGTTGCTGTTGCCCATGGTGCTAACGGCATGGCCGCCGATCAACGGCATACCCGCGGAGCGTCCTGAGTTCCGCTGGTACGACATTCCCGCGCTCGCCGCGTCGCTCGCGCTCATGTCCGCGTTCGCCCTTTCGCACCAGCGTGTATTCCACGGCGTGGAGCTGCGCTCGTTCCTGCTGATCGGGCCCGTGCTTTACGCTGCGGCACGCTTCAACCTGCGCATCGCGATCGCAATGGTCATCGGTATCTCGGCGGTGGTCCTCGCACTCATCAAGAGCGGACGGCAGCCTTTCGGCGACCTGCCATTGCGCGAAACCGTGGTGCTGGGCCAGGAGTTCATCTTCGTCATCACTGCGATGTCCCTTGGATTGGTGGCGCTGCTGTCGCAGTATCGCGCTCGCGAACGCGAGCTCGAACAGCGCGTGCGCGAGCGCACGGCGGAGCTGACCGTGCTCAACAGCCAACTCGAGCGGCTCGCGCTCACCGACTCGCTCACCGGTCTGCTGAACCGGCGCGCGCTGATCGAATCGCTGCGACGCGAGATGGCGCGCGGCCATCGGCGCTCCGAGCTCGTGTCGCTCATCATCTTCGATATCGATCACTTCAAGGAAGTCAACGATCGCTACGGGCACGCGGCGGGCGACGCGGCGTTGCAGCGCGTTGCGCAGATCGCCGCCGCGACAGTGCGCGAGTCCGACATCCTGTCGCGATACGGCGGGGAGGAGTTCGTCGTCGTCGCACCCGACACCGATGCCGCGAGCGCGACGCGACTGGCCGAGCGCTTGCGCGTCGCGATGCGATCGACCGACGTCGAGTTGAATGGCAGGTCGGTGCGCTTGACGGCAAGCTTCGGCGTCACAACGCTTGGGACCGAAGACGGCGAAGCGGACCAGGCCTTGCGGCGCGCCGATGAGGCGCTCTATGCGGCGAAAGCCGCGGGACGGGACAAGGTCGTCACGGTTCCCGTTACGCAGTAGATGCTCGTCCTGCGCGCGTAAGCCGCGCGTCGGCTGTCAAACGCATGAATCGCAATGAGTTGACGGGCATCAGGTCGTCAGCGCGTGGTTCGCGAAACAATGCACACGTGTGACCGAACCGGCGTTGTCGGCTTGTGTCGCAGGCAAGTCCTCCCTTCTCGGTTCGCGGTCGCCACTGGCTATCCGAGGTCACCTCATGAAAACCTTCCTTTTCCTCGCGTTGTTTTTTTCGTCGACTGTTGTCGCCAACGACTGGAGCGCCTTCTGCGGCCCGAATGGATTCAGCCCGCAAGCCCCACCGGAGTATTGCCAATCAACCCATCAGGTTCCGGAACCGGCCACGCTGTGGCTCGTAGGTGCCGGTGTGGCGGCAGCCGTAGCGATGCGGCGCCGCGCGCGTAACCGCGATCGGTCCGAATAGGTCCGAGCGAGTCGCGCACCGCCGGAACCAGGTTGGACGTTTCGTCCGACGTGGCGCGACGGTGGTCGATCCGGTCGCCTCCAAGGCGCTGATTGACGGCGCAGTCGCGTTGGCGCCGCAAGGCGTATTGAGAGTGGTCGCGCGGCAACCGCCGCGGCGTCGGTTGCGATGTCGATTGCTCTTCGGCCTGCGACCGGAGCGTAACGGCGCGGAGGCCCGACGGTGCATTGCGCCTGGTCGGCGTGGAATTCATCGTGTTCGCGAGCGACTGGGCGCACGCGCATCCCGAAGGCGGCACGCCGATGGTCGACGGACATCTCACCAACTATGTCGGAGAGCCCAATCGCTACGGGTCCGCCGGCGTTCTACGAATTGCACGTGTGGGCGTGGGAGCACAACCGGCAAGGCAACTTCGCCGACTGGAACACGCGCGTGTCGTGCGATAGCCAGGCGTCGCCATAGGACGTATTGCGAAGGCGATCATGCCCCTCACCCGCGTGCCGCCTGCGGCACGCGACCTCTCCCCGCACGCGGGGAGAGGTGTCTGATTGGTG
>DATKLH010000058.1:0-7287 GCA_035542515.1 Casimicrobiaceae bacterium | reverse complement strand
GCAAGCCGGCGAACGCTTCGTGCAGTGTCAGTCCGCTGGTGGAATACGCGAGATCGGCCTTCGCGTAGAACGAATGGCGTCCCGCCAGGATGCGCTTCAAGTCCTCCATCGCTTCGTGGTGCCCGGCCATGGGCCGCAGGTCGCCCTGCGCGACGACTCGGTTCATGTGCTCTTCCGGACTCGCCTGCAGCCAGATCGTCAGGCAGCGCGACAGGAGCAGGTGGAAGGTTCCGGCGTCGGAGACCACGCCGCCCGGCGTAGCGATGACAGCCTGCGGGTAATCGCGGATCACTTCCTCGAGCGCGCGCCGCTCATAACGGCGATACGCGGAGGCGCCGTACAGCGCGTGCACTTCGCTCAGGCTGCAGCCCGCGATGCGCTCGATCTCGCGGCTCAACTCCACGAACGGCAGCTCCAGGTCGTCGGCCAGCATGCGGCCCAGTGTCGACTTGCCCGCGCCACGCAAACCGACCAATGCGATGCGCCGATTGTGATTCGACGATTGCCCAGCGTCGGCGTACATCTCGGCCAGCGTCGTGCGCGCCCGCTTGAGATCTTGCTCGCCTCGCCCACCGAGGAGCCGGCGAATCATCAGCCACTCGGGCGAGCACGCCGTCTCATCGCCCAGCAACTCCGCAAGCGGGGCGTCGAGCGCGATGGCGATCTGGCGCAGCACGAGCACAGAAGGGTTGCCCACGCCGGTTTCCAGGTTGGCGAGATGGCGTTCCGAGACCTCGGCCTCGGACGCGAGCGCCTTGCGCGTCAGCCCGCGACGTGCGCGCAGCGTGCGCACGCGGTCACCAAGCGCGACCAGGAACGCGTTCTGTTTGCGGCCGCGCCTTGCAGCGGGCTCGCTCGATACCCGGCGATGGCTCTTGCGCTTCATCGATGGCCCTGCACTACATGCATTATAGTGCTTGACAGGGTTGCGGCCAAGCATTAGCTTTCCCCGACGACCAGAACCCGGACGCCTGCGCGCGTCCCGTATCCGGAGGATCGATGGCCGCCGCCGTTTCGTTGTACGCGGCGACACGCGCATGGGCGCGCGATCGCGCTTGGCATTCGAAGATCGCGGAGCGCCCATGAGCGGTCGCAGCGTCGTCCCGCCGCCGTCCGAATTCAACTTCGCGGGGTTCCTGCTCGCGCGCAACCAGGCGCATCCCGACCGTATCGCGTACGTCGACGACACGGGTGCGCTGAGCTACGGAGAGCTTGGCAAGCGCATTCGGCGATTCGCAGCATCGCTGCACGCACTGGGCCTTCGTCGCGAAGAGCGACTGCTGCTGCTCGCCTACGACACCGTCGACTGGCCCGTTGCATTCCTTGGCGCGCTCTATGCCGGTGTGGTGCCGGTCACCGCGAACACGTTGCTGACGCCGGACGACTATGCCTACATGCTCGACCACAGCCGGTCGCGCGCCGTCCTCGTGTCGGGCGCCTTGCTGCCGGCGTTGAAGCAGGCCATGGAACGCGGTCACCATGAAGTCGACCGCATCATCGTGTCGCAGCCCTCGGGCGCGCTCGAGCCCGGCATGCGCGACTTCGCAGGCCTGCTGGCCGGCGCACCGCACGAGCGCGCCATGGCGAAGACGCACGCCGAAGAAGCCGCGTTCTGGCTCTATTCGTCGGGATCGACGGGCAAGCCGAAGGGCGCGGTCCATACCCACGCCAACCCGTATTGGACCGACGTTCTGTACGCACAGAACATCCTGCAATTGACGCCCGACGATGTCGTCTTCTCCGCAGCCAAGCTGTTCTTCGCCTACGGCCTCGGCAATGCGCTGACGTTCTCGTTGTCCGCCGGCGCGAAGACGATCCTGATGGCGGAGCGGCCGACGCCCGCGGCGGTATTCAAGCGGCTGGTGCAGGGACGTGCGACGGTGTTCTTCGGCGTGCCGACCCTGTACGCCGCGATGCTTGCGGCGCCCGACTTGCCCGGGCGCAGCGAAGTGGCGATGCGTCTGGCGATCTCGGCCGGCGAAGCCCTCCCGACCAACATCGCCGAGCGCTTCATGGCGCACTTCGGTTGCGATCTGCTCGACGGCATCGGATCCACCGAGATGCTGCATATCTTCCTGTCGAACCGCCGCGGTGACGTGCGGCTGGGGAGCACGGGCAAGCCGGTGCCCGGCTACGACATCGAATTGCGCGGCGAGAACGGTCATCCGGTCGGGCCAGGCGAGATCGGCGACCTGTTCGTGCGCGGACCGAGCTCCGCGCTGATGTATTGGGCGAATCGCGAGAAGACACGCGCGACGTTCCAGGGCGCATGGACGCACAGCGGCGACAAGTACGTGCGCGATGCCGATGGTTATTACGTGTACTCGGGCCGCGGCGACGACATGCTGCGCGTGAGCGGCCAGTACGTGTCGCCCTTCGAGGTCGAAGCGGCGCTGATGCGCCATACCGCGGTGCTCGAAGCGGCCGTGATCGGTCACGCAGATGCCGACGGCCTCACCAAGACCAAGGCCTACGTCGTGCTCAAACCGGGACATGCGGCGGGGCACACGCTCGAGGAAGAGCTCAAGACCTTCGTCAAGGACAAGCTCGCACCGTTCAAGTATCCGCGCTACGTGGAGTTCATCGGCGAGCTGCCGAAGACGGCGACTGGCAAGATCCAGCGCTTCAAGCTGCGCGATCTGGACAAGGCTGGTGCGCATTGACGCTCGCGCGCGAATTCGTCGACCTGCGTGTCGGCGAACGCGAGCTGCAACTCGAATGCGCGTGGATCGCATCTCACCGACGCGATCGACCTTTGCTCGTGTTCCTCCACGAAGGCCTGGGATCGGCTGCGATGTGGCGCGATTGGCCCGAATCGCTCTGCGCGGCCGGTGGATACCGCGGGCTGGTCTACTCGCGTCCCGGGTACGGCGCGTCGACGCCACGTGCGCCGGATGAGCGATGGCCGGTCGACTTCATGCACACGCAGGCCCTCGAAGTATTACCACGGCTGTTCGCGGCGCTGAACGTGCAACAGCCCTGGCTGATCGGCCACAGCGACGGCGGATCGATCGCCCTGATACACGCGGCCCAGCGTCCGGAGCACACGGCCGGTGTGGTCGCCATGGCGCCGCATATCATGGTCGAGGAGCTGTCGATCGAAAGCATCCGCAAGGCCGCGCACGTCTATCGGACCACCGATCTGCGGGCGCGACTGGCCCGGTATCATGCCGATCCCGATTCGGCGTTCTGGGGCTGGAACGACGTGTGGCTCGATCCGGCATTCCGCGGCTGGTCGATCGAGGCTATGCTTGCGCGCCTGCGATGTCCGGTTCTGGCCGTGCAGGGCGCAGACGATGAGTACGGCACGCTCGCGCAGATCGAGGGCATCCGGGAGCGCGCACCCCAGACCGAGCTCTGCGTGCTCGACCGGTGCGGCCATTCGCCTCATCGCGATCGCCCGGATGCGCTGACCGCGGCCATCGTCGATTTCATAACACGACACGAAGCAGACACCACCCTTCGAGGAGGAATGCCATGAACCGAGTTCGAAGCACCATCGCATGCTGCGTCACCGCCATGCTGTTCGCGGCCAGCACCGGCGTGCAAGCGCAGAACAAGATCAAGGTCGGCTTCATGCTGCCCTACACCGGCACCTACGCCGCGCTCGGAACCGCGATCGAGAACGGCTTCAGGCTCTATGTGCAGGAGCAGGGCGGCAAGCTAGGCGGTCGCGAGATCGACTACTACAAGGTCGACGACGAGTCGGAGCCCTCCAAGGCCGTCGACAACACGAACAAGCTGATCAAGCGCGACAACGTCGACGTGGTCGTGGGCACGGTCCATTCGGGCGTCGTGATGGCCATGGCGAAGGTCGCCAAGGACACCAATACGCTGCTGGTCATTCCCAACGCCGGCGCACGCGCGGTCACCGGCCCGATGTGCGCGCCCAACATCTTCCGCGCATCGTTCTCGAACTGGCAACCTGGCTACGCGATGGGCAAGGTCGCGGGCGAGCGCGGCGCGAAGAAAGTGGTCACGATCACGTGGAAGTACGCCGCCGGCGACGAATCGGTGGAAGGATTCAGGGACGGCCTGAAGACCACCGGCGGCGAGGTGGTCAAGGAATTGACGCTGCCGTTTCCCAACGTCGAGTTCCAGGCGCTGCTGACCGAGATCGCGGCGAGCAAACCCGATGCCGTGTACGCGTTCTTCGCCGGCGGCGGCGCGGTGAAGTTCGTGAAGGATTATGCAGCGGCGGGTTTGAACAAGACCATTCCGTTGTACGGCCCGGGCTTCCTCACCGATGGCACGCTCGAGGCGCAGGGCGCTGCAGCGCAAGGGTTGCTCACCACGCTGCATTACGCCGATGGCCTCGACATCGCCAAGGACAAGGCGTTTCGTAGCGCGTACAACGCTGCGTACAAGATGCAGCCCGACGTGTACGCGGTACAGGGCTACGATTCGGCGCAGCTGCTCGGCGCCGGGCTCGCCGCGGTCAAGGGGGACACAGCGAAGCGCAACGAACTGGTCGCCGCGATGGAGAAGGCGAAGATCGACAGCCCGCGCGGCACGTTCACGCTGTCGAAGTCGCACGAGCCGGTGCAGGACATGTACCTGCGCAAGGTCGAGGACATGCAGAACAAGTACGTCAGCGTCGCGGTGAAGGGACTCGCCGATCCGTCGCCGGGGTGCAAGATGTGAGGGAAGCGGGCGAAAGTTTCGCGAGCCGGTAAACATCCGTCGTTGCGCGCACTTCGCATCGGCTCGCACGATACTTTCGCCCGATTGATAATATCCGCGCCCGGCTTGGGGCGGCCCGGGGCCGCGCGTGAAGCAAGATCACCCGAAATGCGCGTGCGAGCGGACGGGCTGCAATACACGCCGGAGTCGTGCTGGACGGCGGGTGCGCGTTGTTTCCTCGACTTTGATTCGCGCGCGGCGCACGGCCGCCCCAAGCCGCGCGCGCTAGTGTTCAAGCCGGCCAAAATCATCGTGCGACGCGCACCGCCGCACGTCATAGCCGACATCACCAACCGCGTCGCGAAACTTTGGGCCGATTATCGAGCTTTACCTCATCGGGTGACCAATCCGACCTGTTCGATCCGTCGTCGTCCCGGCGAACGCCGGGACCAGTGACGTTGGGTCCATTCTGCACAGCGGGACATGAGTCGCTGGGTTCCGGCTTGCGCCGGAACGACGGAGTCTGCATCGACCGTCACGCCGTTCCGTAATCCTCAATAACTCGGCGCATCGCGAAACTTTCGCCCGAATGTCCACTCTCGCCATCCAGTGCCTCAACGCCGTCCAGTACGGCCTGCTGCTGTTCCTGGTCGCGAGCGGGCTCACGCTGATCTTCGGCATCCTCGGCGTCATCAACCTCGCTCACGGCAGCTTCTACATGATCGGCGCGTACATGGCCTACGCACTCGCGCCATGGGTCGCGCACTATCTCGCCGGCGGATTCTTCGCAACGCTGCTGGTGGGTCTCGTGCTGTCGGTCATCCTCGGCTACGTGCTCGAATGGGTGTTCATCAGCTACCTCTACGAGCGCGAACATCTGCAGCAGGTCCTCATGACCTACGCCCTGATCCTCGTCTTCGAGGAGCTGCGCAGCCTGCTCGTCGGCGATGACGTGCACGGCGTGGCAGTGCCCGAATGGCTGTCGGGCAGCGTTCAACTGGGCGACGTGATGAGTTATCCGGTGTATCGCCTGTTCATGTCCGCGGCATGCGTTGCGATCGCCCTGGCGCTGTGGATGATCATCGGGCGCACGCGCCTCGGCATGGCGATTCGCGCCGGCGCGAGCAATCGCGAGATGGCCCAGTCGATGGGCGTGGACATCCGTTTCCTCTACCGCGTCGTGTTCGCGGCCGGGGTCGCGCTTGCGGCATTCGCCGGGATGCTCGCCGCGCCCATCACCTCGGTGTATCCGGGCATGGGCAACCAGGTGCTGATCATCTGTTTCGTCGTCGTGGTGATCGGCGGCATTGGTTCGATCCGCGGCGCACTCGCCGCGGCGCTCCTGGTCGGAATCGTGGACACCTTCGGCAAGGTCTTCTTTCCGCAGGCGGCCGGCGTGCTCGTGTACGTCCTGATGGCTGTCGTGCTGCTCTGGCGCCCGGAAGGTCTGTTCCGGCAGGCATGATGATCGCGCGGCGTCTTCCGGAGATCCTCGTCGTCGCACTGCTCGTCGCGTTTCCATGGTTCGGCGGCAAGTTCTACGTCGATCTCGCGGCGACCACCATGATCCTCGCGATCTTCGCGCTGTCGCTCGAGCTGCTCGTGGGCATGACCGGACTGGTTTCGTTCGGCCATGCCGCGTTCTTCGGCGTCGCGGCGTACGTCGTGGTGCTCGTCTCGCCGACGACTGCCGCGGCACCGCTACTGCTCGCGCTCCCCGCGGCGATTCTCGCGGCCGGATGCTATGCCCTGGTCGTCGGTGCATTGTCGCTGCGCACGCGCGGCATCTACTTCATCATGGTGACGCTCGCGTTCGCGCAGATGGCGTACTACGTTTTCCACGACACCAGGGCCGGTGGCGGAAGCGACGGCATCTACCTGTACGTGAAGCCGGTTCTCGCCGTCGGCGGGACGACGCTCCTCGATCTCGACGGCGCGCAAACTTTCTACTACGTGACGCTCGCGGCGCTGGTCGGAACGTTCGCATTCCTGGCGATGCTCGGTCGCTCGCGCTTCGGTCATGCGCTTGCCGGTATTCGAGTCAACGAGCAACGCATGCGAGCGGCCGGATTCTCGACCTACGCCTACAAGCTCGCCGCTTTCACACTGGCGGGCACGCTCGCGGGCGTCGCCGGTTTTCTCTACGCGGTCAAGGACGGGTTCGTGAACCCGGAGATCCTCGCCTGGCATCAATCGGGAACGGTGCTGCTGATGATCATCCTGGGCGGCATCGGCAGCTTGCGCGGAGCCGTGATCGGCGCTTTCGCATTCGTGTTGCTGAGAGAAGTGTTCCAGTCGGAGACCTTGTTCGGCAGCTTCGCCAGGCACTGGCAGCTTTCGTTGGGACTCACCATCATTGCGTTCGTCGCGCTGCTCCCGTCGGGGCTCATCGGGCTTGCGTCGAGCCGATTGCTTCGCAAGCGGCTGGTCCATGTCGGTTGAAACCCTGCTGCGCGCAGTCGATGTCACGCGCCGCTTCGGCGGCCTGACGGCGGTCGATCGCGTCTCGATCGATTTGGCGCGCAACCAGGTGCACGCGGTGATCGGCACCAATGGCGCCGGCAAATCGACGTTGATCAACGTGCTCTCGGGTGAGCTTCGCGCAAGTGCCGGAAGCGTCGAGCTGCTTGGTAGCGACGTGACGCGCTGGCCGCAGCCCCGACG
>DATKLH010000057.1:0-17783 GCA_035542515.1 Casimicrobiaceae bacterium | reverse complement strand
ACCTTGGCGCGCGAAAGCTCGACGAGCAGCGGGTGCTCTTCGCGGCAGCTCACGCACCACGATGCCCACACGTTGAGCAGCCAGACCTGTCCGCGCATGTCGGCCGTGCCGAGCTTCTTGTCCGGCTCGTGCAGCCGCGTGAGCTCGAACATCGGCGCGGGTTTGCCGATCAGCGGAGACGGAACTTCGCGCGGGTCGCGCCACAACCCGACGAGCAGGAAACCGCAAACGACAATGAATACGCCGAGGGGAAGCAGGAGCTTGAGCTTCACGCGGGGACCTCCAGTCAAGCCGACGCGGCGGCGGCGGCAGCGGCGGGAACCGCGTCGCCGGTGCGTTCACGCAGACGATAGCGTCGATCGGTGAGCGCGGTGAACCCGCCGATCGCCATGATGATGCAGCCGAACCAGATCCAGGTGACGAACGGCTTGTCGTAGACGCGTACGCTCCATGCGCCGGTTTCGCCGATCGGCTCGCCCAGCGAGACGTAGCGATCGCCGAACGGACCCGGCGAGATCGCCGCTTCGGTCATCGGCATGTCGCTGGAAATGTACTTGCGCTTCTCCGGACGCATCGTCTCGATGAGCTTGCCGTCGCGGCTGACCTCGAAGTAGCCGCGTGCTGCGCTGTAGTTGGGTCCGCTCACCTGGTTGGTGCCCTTGAACTGGAAGGTGTAGCCGCCGACCACGACGGTGTCGCCGGGCGACATCTTCAGATCGCGCTCGACCTCGAATCCCTTCACCAGCGTGACGCCGATGATGAACACCGCGATGCCCAGATGCGCGATCAGCATGCCCCAGTAGCCGCGCGGCTGCTTCGCCATGCGTGCGAGCAGGCCGTCAGGTGCGTGGCCGAGGCGTTCGCGCAGATTCACCACGGTGCTGCCGATGAGCCAGAACGCGAGCGCGAGTCCCAGCACGATCATCGGGCTCAGCTTGCCGGCAATGACGGCGCACCCGATCGCCGCGACGATCGCGACGCCGAGCGCCCAGCGCAGCAGGAGCCACAGGTCGGACAAGGAGGCCTGCTTCCAGCGCGCAAGCGGTCCAACGCCCATCAGGAACACGAGCGGCGCCATCAGCGGCACGAACACCGCGTCGAAGTACGGCGGGCCCACCGAGATCTTGCCGAGCTGCAGCGCATCGAGGAACAGCGGATACAGCGTTCCGAGCAGGACCGATCCGGCGGCGACGAGCAGCAGCACGTTGTTGGCGAGCAGCATCGACTCGCGCGACACGAGATCGAACTTGCCGCCGATGCCGACCTTGGGCGCGCGAATCGCGAACAGCGCAAGCGATCCGCCGATCACCAGTGTGAGAAAAGCGAGGATGAATACGCCACGGCGAGGATCGGTGGCGAACGCGTGCACCGAGGTCAGCACGCCGGAGCGGACCAGGAAGGTTCCCATCAGCGATAGCGAGAACGCGCAGATCGCGAGCAAAGCGGTCCACATCTTGAAGGTGCCGCGCTTCTCGGTCACGGCGAGCGAATGCACGAGCGCCGTTCCGACGAGCCACGGCATGAACGAGGCATTCTCCACCGGATCCCAGAACCACCAGCCGCCCCAGCCGAGCACGTAGTAGGACCACCAGCTGCCGATCATGATGCCGATGGTGAGGAAGCACCACGCAAGCGTCGTCCACGGCCGCGACCAGCGCGCCCAGGTCGCATCGAGGCGGCCGCCGAGCAACGCCGCGATGGCGAACGAGAACGCCACCGAGAATCCGACGTAGCCCATGTACAGCATCGGCGGGTGCATCACCATGCCCGGGTCCTGCAGCAGCGGATTGAGGTCGCGGCCTTCCTGCGGCACCGGGAAGGTGCGATCGAACGGATTGCTCGTGACGAGCATGAACAGCAGGAATCCGAAGCTGACCATGCCCATCACGCCGAGCACACGGGCGGCCATTTCCTGCGGGAGGTGCCGGCTTCGTACCGACACTGCGCACGCCCATACCGTCAGCATCAGCGTCCACAACAGGATCGAACCTTCGTGCGAGCCCCAGGTGGCGGCGATCCGATACTGCAGCGGCAACGCGCTGTTGGAGTTCGACGCGACATTGGTCACCGAGAAATCGTTGGTGATGAACGAGTACATCAGGCAGCCGAAGGCGGTGCCGACGAACACGAACATGCCCTGCGCGACCGGGCGGGCGATCGCCATGAACGCCGGAATGCGCTTCCACGCGCCGATGACGGGCAGCGTTGCCTGGACCAAGGAAAGCAGCAACGCGAGGATCAACGCGAACTGGCCGACTTCTGGAATCATGTGCGCCTCTTGGTCCGATGTCTGCGCTGTGTCATTGATCGTGCAGCGACGGCATGCTCATGCCCTTGTGCGCGGCTTCGACCGCGTGCTTCGCCTCGGGCGGCATGTAGTTCTCGTCGTGCTTGGCGAGCACTTCGGTGGCGCGGAACGTTCCGTCGGGCTGCAGCGTGCCCTGCGCCACCACGCCTTTGCCTTCCTTGAACAGGTCCGGCAGCATGCCGCTGTAGACGACCGGAATGGTCTGCGCGGTGTCGGTCACGTTGAAGCGCACCACGAGCGAGTTGGCATCGCGCTTGAGGCTCCCGGCTTCGACCAGACCGCCGATACGGAACGCGCGCCCCTGTGGCGCTTCCCTGGAAGCCACCTGCGTGGGCGTGAAGAAGAAGACCAGGTTGCTCTGGAACGCGTTGAGCACCAGGCCCACGGCGATGGCCAGCACGGCCACGCCGAAACCGATCCAGGCGAAACGTCGATGACGGGGTTTCATGTGCTCCTCGCCGGGTTGAGGCGCGCGCGCGGCGCGTTGTCCGCCGCGGCCGTGGCGCGCAGCAGTTCGATCGCGCGGCGGCGGCGAGCACGCAGCGCGAGCACTTCGATCACGATTGCGAGCGCGAACGCACCGTACGCCATCCACACGTACCAGGCATACCCGCCCATGTAGAAGAACTCGCTCATGTCGTCACCGCCTGTGCGACCCACGCCGTGCCGCGCTCGCGCTCGAGGATGATGGTGCGCACCCGCCCGAGTACGATCGCGATGCAGTAGAACCACACCGCGAAGGTCATGAGCAGGAGTCCGGTGAGCATCATCGAAGCCATCTTCGGCGCAGCCGTCGCGCTGATCGTCGATCCCTGGTGCAACGTGTTCCACCACTGCACGGAGAAATAGATGATCGGGACGTTCACCGCGCCAGTCAGCGACAACACGGCGCAGGCGCGGTCGGCTCGCCGCGGATCATCGATCGCGTTGCGCAACGCAAGCACGCCGAGGTAGAGGAAGAGCAGGATGAGTGTCGATGTCATGCGCGCATCCCAGGCCCAGTAGGTGCCCCAGGTCGGGCGTCCCCAGAACGCGCCGGTCCACAGCGCGAGGAATGCCATCGCGGCACCGGTTGGAGCGATCGCCTGCGCCATCATCGCCGACAAACGCGTCTGGAATCCGAGCGCCAGCGCGCTCCACAGCGCCATGACCAGGTAGAGGAACATCGCCATCCACGCGGTGGGCACGTGGATGAAGATGATGCGATAGGCGTCGTGCTGCGTTGCATCGGTGGGCGCGACCACCAACCCCACCCACAGGCCCGCAACGGCGAGGATCGTCGCGGCTATCGCGAACCAGGGCGCGAGCCGGCCCGCGAGGGGATAGAAGCTCGCCGGCGACGAATACTTGAACCAGTTCAGCGTGATTCTCCTAGTGCTTCAATCGAGCGCAATACGTACCGCGGCTGCCGTGGCAAACGGCGCCCCTACCAAAGCGAGCAGCAGTCCTGCGCCGAGGAGCGACATGTTGGCGCTCGCATCGAGCCCCCCGCGCACGCTGTCGACCGCGCCGGCGCCGAAGATCAGCACCGGAACATAGAGCGGCAGGATCAGCAACGCCAGCAGGCTTCCACCGCCTCGCAGGCCCAGCGTCAGCGCTGCGCCGATCGCACCGAGCAACGACAGAATCGGGGTACCGAGCGCGAGCCCGACGGTCAGCGTGCGTAGCGCAACCGCATCGAGCGAATACTGCGCGCCGAGCAGCGGGGCGAGCAGTACGACCGGCAGGCCGCTGGTCAACCAATGCGCGGCTATTTTACCGAACAGCAGTGCCGCGAGAGGGTACGGAGAGAGCGCGAACTGCTCCAAGGTGCCGTCGCTTTGATCCGAAGCAAACATCCTGGGCAACGAGAGCAGTGAAGCGAGGAGTGCGGCAACCCAGAGTACACCCGGACCCAGCAACGCGAGGACGTCGCGATCGGGATTGGTTGCCAGCGGAAACAGCGTCACCACCAGAACGTAGAACAGAAGCTGCACGCCGAGTTCGGCGCGCGAGCGCATCGCGATGCGCAGGTCGCGTGCCATCGCCAGACGAACGGCGGGAAGCACGGCGCCGGAGGTTCGTGCGCCGATTTCCGGCGCTGCACCGGCCAGTGGACGCGCCATCACTTGCCTTGTCAGGTCAACGCCAGGCTGCCGCAACGGGCGGGCGGCAGTCCGAGTGGTTGGTGCGTCGCGGCGATCGCGATACCGCCGCGATCGAGATGGGCTGCCATGAGCGACTCCATGAGTGCCGCGCCGGCCGCGTCGAGCGCGGTGACCGGCTCGTCGAGGATCCACAGCGGGCGCTTGACCAGCCGCAGTCGGGCGAGGCCGATGCGCCGCCGCTGCCCCTGCGACAGCGAGCGGGCGGGCAAGGCGCGCTGGCGGCTGAGCGCGACCACCGCAAGGGCTTCGTCGATCTCGCCGGGAGCTGGCCGCTCACCGGCGAGCGTGGCGAGCGCGACGAGGTTCTCCTCGGTGGTCAGCTCGTCCTTGAGCGATGGTGCGTGTCCCACGAATGCGATCGCGGCGCGGATGCGTTCGTCGAACGGCTTGTACCGGATGCCCTGCCAGAGCGTTTCGCCGCGGGCCGGTGCGGACAATCCGGCGAGGATGCGCAGCAGCGTCGTCTTGCCCGCGCCGTTGGCGCCGGTTACCACCAGCGCTTCGCCTTGCGGTACCGAAAACGCGACACCGGCAAAGAGCTCGGAATGGCCGCGGCGCGCGGCGAGGTCGTGGACTGAGAGCATGGGGGCGGGTTCGCGGAGATCCTCGCGGTCGCACCGCGGATCATCCGACGCGCGACAACGTATTGAATTATAGGCGACGCCGGGGGCCCCTCGCGCCTGCGTCGTGCGGATGCCGCAAGGCGCGCGAGCAACGTTATGATGGCGGCGCGCGACGTGCGACTCGTAGGGAGCGGGGATGCAACGGAACGGCAAGGTGGCCTTTGCCTGGCGAAGCGTGAACGAGGGCCCGGGTGCTGCGATGGCTGCGCTTCGACGCGCCGCGTCCGACGCGGGCCGCCTCATGGGGCTCGCGGCGCTGCTGGTCATGGCGTCGCTCTTTGCGCCCCATGTCGCTGCGCAGACATCGCCGTCGTTCTCCATGGCGTTCGTGCCGCCGACCATCGCGTCGGGGGGCACCGCCAAGTTCGTGATCACGGTGAGCTCGGGCGGGCCGCAAGCGATCAACCAGTTCAACGTTTCCACCGGTCAGCTCGTGGGGCCGCTGATGGTGGTCCCCAACTCGGGTGCCACCGATTGTCCCGATCCCAAGCCGTTCGCCTACGGCCCCAACTCGTTCGCGTTCGTCACCGGCGGCAACGCGGTCCTCGGTCCCGATGCCAGGTGCACGATCAGCGTCGATGTCACCGCGACAGTCGCTTCGAACGCAACGCTCACCCAGCCACCGATCTCCTTCACCTATTTCAGCTGCGACGTGGACAGCGGAGGCGGAGGCCCGTTCGCACTTGTCGGGCCAGCCAGCTTTTCCTGCGGCAGCATCCCCGAGCTGATGCACGGCTCGTCGGCGACGCTTGCGGTGATCGTGGCGAGTCCGCCAGCGATCACCAGTCCGCTTCCGCCCGACGGGGCGACCGGGCAACCCTATAGCCACCAGGTCACCGTCACCGGAACGGCGCCGGTCAGCGTCACCGCCACCGGCCTCCCGCCCGGCCTCGTGTTCGATCCGACCACCCTGCGTGTAAGCGGCGTGCCGACGGTCCCGGGGACCTACAGTGGGTCGTTCACGGCGAGCAACGGCGTCAAGCCGGATGCGGTGCAGCGATTCTCGATCGTCATCGGCGCGCCGCCGATCATCACCAGCCCACCGCCGGGTCCGGGGACCGTAGCGGTCCCATACTTTCATCAAGTAAGCGTGACGGGGACGCCGCCGATCGACGTGACGGTCACGGGGCTGCCGCCGGGCCTCGTTTTCTCCGCGTCGACCCTTCAGATCACCGGAACGCCGACGCTGGCGGGGAGCTACCCCGGAACGATCACGGCGATCAATGCCTATCGACCGAACGCCGTACAGACCTACACGATCGGCATCGCCGGCACCGTTGCGCCGCTATCGATCATCACGACTTCGCCGCTGCCCGACGCGATGATCGGCACGGCGTATAGCACATCGTTTGCGGCGACGGGCGGCAAGCCGCCGTATAGCTGGAGCTTCGCGGGCGGGGCGCCACCGCCGGGACTCACACTGGGTGGCAACGGTGTGCTGAGCGGCGCACCCACGGCGAGCGGAAGCTTCACCTTCGACGTGCGCGTCACCGACAGCGTCGGCACATCCGCAAGCAAGCCGTTTACCCTCGTCGTGGCGTCGAGCGGGGTCATCATCGTCAGTCAGAACCCCCTGTCGCCGCCGCTCGCACTCAATGCGGCGTTCTCGCTGCAGCTGGTCGCGGCGGGTGGTGCGCCGCCGTATCAGTGGGGGATTCTCTCGGGTGCGCTGCCGACGGGACTCAGCCTGGGGTTCAACGGAGTGATCTCAGGATCGCCGAGCGTCCCGGGAACCTACGGTTTCACGGTGCAGGTGATCGATGCTGCGAACTCGACTGCGAGCCGCGCGTTCACGCTCGACGTCGCCGTCGCGCCGCTGTCGATTGTCACGCCAGCGCCGCTTTCGCCCACACTGCCGTTAGGGGGTGCGTTGAGCATCGACCTGCAGGCTCAAGGCGGTGCGCCTCCGTACACCTGGAAGCTCGCGTCGGGCAATCTTCCGCCGGGCCTTGCGTTGTCGAGCGCGGGCCACCTCGCAGGCAACGCCACCACGCCCGGCACCTACAACTTCGAGGTGAGCGTCACCGATACGTTGGGCGCGACTGCAACGCGCGCGTACTCGCTGACCGTCGACAAGGCCGCGGCGACGGTGACACTCGATGTCAATCCGGATCCTGCCGTGTTCGGCTTGCCGGTCACCGCCACGATCACGGTGCGTGGTCTGGCCAAAGCCCCCACGGGGACTGTCGAGATCTGGATGGCAGGGACGAACCAGGCTTGCCCGTCATTCACCATCGACTTGCCGCTGCCGCCTGGCACGGCGCTGGCACCGCGGCGCGACGCGGCGCTCGACGCGAGCGGCCGCGCGCAGTTCGTCTACAGCAATCTTCCGATCGATGATTACCGTGTATGCGCGCTCTACCAGGGCGACTCGACCTATGCTGCCAGCGCGCCACCCGACAAGATGCTGTACGTAATCAAGGGTGTCCTGTTGCCGCCGCCGCAGGTCACGCTCGCCGTTCCCGCACAGGTGCCGCCCGGCTCGCTGGTGATTGCACAGGTCGCCGTGACCCCGATCGGTACCACGCAAATCCCGCAGGGCAATGTGCAATTGCGCGGCATCGACGGCAGTGCGACGCAGGCAACGCTGGACAGGGGAGCGGCGGAAGTGGCATTCATCGCGCCAGCCGCGGGAACGCTCGCGCTCAGCATCGACTACGCCGGCGACGGCGCGTTTCCCGCGGCGTCGTCGGCGCCGATTGCCGTGGCCATCGCGCCCGACCCGGCGATACCTGCGCTGTCGCCCGCAGCGCTGCTCGTCCTGGGCGCACTGATCGCCGCATTGGCGTTGCATCGCCTGAGGCGGCGACCGCGCTGACGCGCAGCACGGATCGTGCGCATCGATCTACGCCGGCTGCGCGCACGACTCGCCGGCGCGCCGCGTCGTCTGGCGCGGCTTGTCGCCGAGGCGCCGCGCTGGCTCGTGAAGGCCGTCGTCGAGGCGCCGCGGTGGCTGGTCGCGCTGTCGCTGGTCATCGCATTTTGCCTCGAGGCGTTGCTCCTGCCGCCGGATGCGCGCCTGCTCTCCAAGCTCGAGGCGATTGCATACGATGCGCGCCTCGCACTGACGCAGACCGGCACGACCGATCCGCAGATCGTGATCGTCGACATCGACGAGTCGAGCCTCGCGCGCGAGGGCCGCTTCCCGTGGCCGCGCGACAAGTTGGCGCGCCTCACCCGCCTTCTGCTCGAGCGCCACCACGCGCGCGCGGTCGGATTCGATGTGCTGTTTCCCGAACGCGACACCGGCAATGGACTGACCGTGCTCGAAGACCTCGCGCAAGGCGAGCTGAGTCGCGACGACGGGTTCGTTCGCACCCTGCCTGAGCTGCGCCGCCGCCTCGACTTCGATGGACAGTTTGCAGCGCTGCTCGCCGGCCGGCCCGTGGTGCTTGCGTACAGTTTCACCGGCCGCGCGCAGCGTGTCGGCGTGCTCGGTGCACCGGTGTTCACGCAGGCGCAGCTCGGTCACCCGTTGCCCATCCAGGCCGAGGCGGGCTACACCGGCAACCTGGCCCCGCTCCAGCAAGCGGCCGCGGCATCGGGTCACATCGATCCGCTGTTCGACTCCGATCGAACGATTCGCCGCGCGCCGCTGATCAAGCGCTTTGGTGACGGCTACTACCCGGCGCTGGCGGTCGCGCTCGCGCAGGTCGCCGTCGAGGCGAAGAGCGTCAAGCCGCTCATCGACGCACAAGGCGATCTTGAAGCGCTCGACATCGGCGGGTTGCAGGTGCCGGTGGACCGTTTCGGCAACGCGCTCATTCCCTATCGCGGGCCGCAGGGCACGTTCCGTTATTTCTCCGCCGGCGACGTCCTGGCCGAGCGCGTCGCGCCCGACGCTTTCGCGGGCGCGATCGTGCTCATCGGAACCAGTGCGAAGGGACTCCTCGACCTGCGCGCGACCCCGATGGGTCCCGATTATCCGGGCGTGGAGATTCACGCGAACCTGCTGAGCGGCATGCTCAATGGCGAGCTGCGATCGATACCGCCCGGCGCGCGCGAAGCCGAGGCGCTGATCATGCTGGTCGCGGGCCTGATCACGGTGTTCGTGGTGCCCTGGCGGCGGCCTCTGTTATGCCTGCTCGGGACTTTCGCGGTGGCCTTGGCAGTGCTCGCGTTGAACCTCTGGCTGTGGGATCGGCAAAGCGCTGTGCTGCCGATCGCCACGACGCTGGCGATGCTGCTCGCGTTGCTGTTCTACAACCTGTCGACCGGCTTCGTTCGCGAATCGCGCGCGATCAGGCAACTCTCCGACATGTTCGGCGAATACATTCCGCGCGAACGCGTCGCCGCCATGCGCGAAAGCGGCGAGCGATTCACGATGGAGAGCGAAAGCCGCGAGCTCACCGTGCTGTTCTCGGACGTGCGCGATTTCACGGCCATTTCCGAAGGACTCTCGCCGCGCGAGCTCGCGAAGCTGATGAACGCCTACCTCAGCGCGCAGACCGAGGTCATCCATGACACGCGCGGCACGATCGACAAGTACATCGGCGACGCGATCATGGCGTTCTGGGGCGCGCCGCTCGCCAATCCCCGGCATGCTCGCGACGCGGTGATGGCGGCGCTGGGGATGCAGCGACGGGTCGCGCACCTCAATGACGATTGGCGCAAGCGCGGATGGCCGCGCTTCGACATCGGCGTGGGCATCAACACCGGTACGATGAGCGTTGGCGACATGGGCTCGCGCTTCCGCAAGGCGTACACGGTGCTGGGCGACGCGGTGAACCTCGCTTCGCGTCTGGAAGGACTCACCAAGGTCTACGGTGTCGGGATCCTGATCGGTGAAGACACGCGCGCCGCCGTGCCGGACATCCTCTGTCGCGAGATCGACCGCGTGCGGGTCAAGGGGCGCAGTGCGCCATTGACCATCTACGAGCCGCTCGGCGTGAGCATCGACGCCGTCGCGCAACAGCGCCTCGCGCGCTGGAACGAAGCGCTGGGACTGTTCCGGGAGCGACGCTTCGCGGCGGCGCAGAAGATGTTCGCGGAGCTTCGCGAAGGCGGCGACGCGGCGTTATGCGCGGTGTTCGAAGCGCGGTGTGCGACCTACGCGCAGGTGTTGCTGCCCGCGGATTGGGATGGGGCGGAGACGTTTACGACCAAATGATCGCGCGTGGGATGGGAATAGGGGATAGGGGATAGGCGATAGGCGATAGGCGATAGGGCTCAGCATCGCGTCGGGCCGGGACACTTGTGATAACCGGCGACACCTTCGATCACGCCGCCCGGAATGTTGAAGAAGTAGTCGAGGCCCAGTCCCGAGCCACCGGGCCCGGCGAGAAAGCCTGCGAAATTGCCTGCGACCAGCGGCTTGCACGCGCTTCCCGTGCAGCCCACCGTCGCGCCCACCGGCGAGGTGGAGAACAGCGAGCCGACGAGGTTCGCGTTGCCCGAAAGGGTGTAATTCGCGTTGCTGAACCCCACGGTCAGTCCGCTGAGCGCAACGCGCGCCGCAGTGAAGTCCACACTGACGCTCCCGCCGGACACGAGCGAACCGGCGACGCCGCTGGTGGAATCGGTCGGACGCGTTCCGCCCGACGGTGTGTAGAACACCACACCGGATGAAGGCAGGTCGGTCGCGACGTTGCCGTAGACGTAATGCAGGTTTCCACCGTCGTTGCGCGTTTGCGAACCGTCGGCATTGACCTGAACGATGCTCGATCCTGCACCGGCCCAGCGTCCCCAGTTGACCTGCGCGCCATTGGCGGCGTCGCTCCCCGCATCGACCGGTTGCGCGGTGCCGCGCGATGCGGTGAGGCTGCCGTCGGCATAGGCGGAGAGCGCACCGGCCGCATCGGTGGAGACGGTCGCCGAAGGCGTACGGCCCAGCGCGATGATGGCGCGGTCGGAACCGATGGCGATCACGCGCTCGCTCGGAGTCGGGGGAGGCTCCACCGGCGGAGGTTCGGGCGTTCCGGTCAGTCGCTCGGGCAATGGATTGCGCAGGTCCTCTCCCGCTACGTAGACGAACGGCGGGACGGGAAGCACGAAATCGACCGGCGTCTGCGGCAGCTTCGGCAAGTTGACCTCGGCCACCTTCACTTCGCGCTGCGCTGGCGCGGGCACTTCGTCGGCGAGGAACAACGGCGGAACGAGCCAGCGCTGCGGCGGCTCCCCGTCCGGGACGAAGAAGAATTCGCGCGCGCCGTATTCGCCGTTGCCCAGTGCGTTCGCGACCGCGACGCGCCCCTCGAAGACGCCGCCATACAAGCCGCTCGATGCGGGCGGTTCGTCGGGTGCGTTGCGACACTGGTTGACCGCGCAGATCTGCAGCGCGTAGTGCGTGCCGCGAATGCCGATGGTCGCTTGCGTGGTCTGCACCTGGTACGCATCGGCGTTGAGTCGCCCGATGCTGCCGGTGATGGTGCGGAAGCCGCCGCGGATCAGGCGGAAGACGGCACGATCCGACGCGGCGCCGCCGCCCGTGGTGGTGAATTGCTCGATGCGGAACTCCGAGTCGGGCTTGAGCGCGACCAGCGCTTCGTCCGAGAAACGGATCTGCGCATGACTCTGTGCGCCCGTCACGATCGTGTCTCCCACCACCACGTTCGCGCCGGCAGCCAGACGCACGCGATCCGCGCCGCGCACGGCCGCTACATCGCCCACGGCGAGCACAACGCGCCCCGCCGTCTGCGCAAGCGCCGAGGGCGCGACCACGCATGCGAGCAACGCGAGCATCGCCATCCATCCGCGCAGGGCCATGCCGCGTCGAAGCGTTTCAGTAGAAGTCATGGCGTAGCTTGATCGCGACCAGGTCGCGGTCGTAATCGAACAGATCCAGATTGGAACGATTGCGCGTGTACTGATACTCCAGGCGCGCGCTCCACGCACGACCGAACAGGTAGGTCGCGCCGACCGAAGCCGAGAACATGTCGTCGTGCCGCGTGGTGTCGAGGATCGGATACGGCCCGTCGTAGTTGCTGCGCTGGTAACCCACGGCCGCCGTGATGGTCCACGCCGACGCGGGCGCGACCGATACGTCGCCGCCCACGCCGTAGAGCTTGCGCCCGAGCCAGGGGCTCGATTCGCGGTTGTGTTCATCGGCGCCGTAGACCGATAGCGTTGCCACCGGCTGCCAAGCCGTGAGCCAGGCTCGACGCAAGGCTACGGCGATCGCGCTGAAGTTCGCGTCGCGCGCGGCGTTGTCGCCGTGATAGCTCAGGCGCGCGAACTGGGGTGCGATCGCAAGCGTGGTCTGCTCGGCGACCTGGCGCCGCCATTCGAATCCGATGCCATCGCTGCGGCGAAAGCTCGCCTCGTCCAGCGTGATGACGGCGTGTGCATAAGTGAGCGCGAACGCGTCGAGGCCCGTCTGGTAGCGACCACCGAGCGCGATGCCGAGATTGCCCAGGTCGAAATCGTTCTCCGAGGCGTAGAACGTGCCGTTGCCCCACAGCGTGGCGAACACCGATGCGCCGGGGGCGACGGGACGGTTGAGCTGCATGCCCGCGCTCAGCCAGCCGAAGCCGTCGCTCTTGCCCACGGCCGCGTTGATCACCGACACCTGCCCCAGCACCGGCAAGCCGATGACCGCCTGCGCAACGCCGCCGTTGACGTTGCTGTCGTAGCCGCCGCCTCCCTCGACGTAGCCGGTCACTTGCGCGAGGTACTCGCGCTCGCGGATGCGCAATGCGTCGAGATAACGCCGAATCCCCACGCGCACCGTTTCCGGAGGATCGGTGCTCAGCACGGCTTCGAACTCGCGGCGCGAGCGCCGGTCATCGCCGGCATAGAAATACGCGCGCGCCAGTTCGAGACGTCCGCGCACGTCGTCGGGGTGGGTCAGGACGTAGCGTTCGAGGGCGAGCACGCCGACGGCGGGTCGACCCACGTCGACAGCGGCGATGCCGCACCACAGGTCGAACGCCGTATCCGCAGCCGTATCGGTCTCGGCGCAGTGCGCGTAGGCGCTGTCGGAGCGGCCGCTTTCAACTGCCGCGCGCACCTCGTCGAGCGTGGCGGCCGTTGCGTAACCAGTGCAGTAACCCGCCGCGATACAAACGGCCCATGCAACCCGAATCCAGCGAGCGCATCGCGGCATGGCGGGGGTGACGAAGTTTTGGCCGGCGGATCATAACACCCGCCGTGCGCGTGCGACTGCCGCATACCGTCCGGCGACCATCGTTTGCAAAAGCGGCGCGGCCTTTTACACTCGGCACGTCAGCTCCCCGCGCTGTCTCATTGCCTTTTCGATCGAAAGGCCGTCGCGCGGAGCCGCAGCGGAACGCCAAGCTCTTGCGCCATCAATCGGTCCTCGCCTACGCGAACTTTCGCTACCTCAAGGTGGCGACGCTCGCCATCGCGGCCGCGGTCTTCGGCTACATCTGGTACGCGCCGCCGACCGGGCGTTACGGTGGCAGCGCGATGGGCTATACGCTGGGCACCGTGGGTGCGTTGCTCATCGCGTGGCTGCTGTGGTTCGGCGTGCGCAAACGCCAGTTCGCGTCGACCACCGGAACGCTGCTCGGCTGGCTCTCCGCGCACGTGTACCTTGGCACGAGCCTGCTCGTCATCGCAACGCTGCATGCCGCGTTCGAACTCGGCATCAACGTGCACACGCTCGCCTATGCGCTCATGGTCGCGGTGATCCTTTCCGGCTTCTACGGCGTGTACGCGTACCTGCGTTTTCCCGCGATCATGACCGAGAACCTGCGCGAGGACACGCTCGACTCGCTGCTGCTCAAGATGGCCGATCTCGATCGGCAGGCGCGCGCGATCGCGCTCGGACTTCCCGACCAGGCGAACAAGCTCGTGCTGGCGGCGGCCCAGCAGACGCGCATCGGCGGCTCATGGCGCAGGCAGTGGTCCGGACGCGATCCGGAGTGCGCCACCACGGCTGCCGTCAATGGCCTGCAAGCGCTCGGTCGCACGCTGCGTGGCGAACAGGCGCGCGCGAACCAGCAGCTCTACACGCTGTTGTTGCGCAAACAGGAGCTCCTGGCGCGTGCCCGGCGCGACGTTGCGCTCAAGGCGCGCCTCGACTTGTGGCTGTATGTGCACGTGCCATTGTCGGTGGGACTGCTCGCCGCGCTGATCGCGCACGTGATCAGCGTGTTCTTCTACTGGTGAAGCGTGCAGCAATGAACATTCGCGTTCCGCCTGTCAGCGCTGTCGCGGGTCGCCTGCACGGGCGCAGCGATGAAGAGCAGGCGTTGGGTCGGGGTTGGCAGAGATCTTCCAATCGACCATCGACCATCGACCATCGACTGGCTTGGTCGACCATCGACCATCGACCCGGCCCATGAAGATCCTGCTCGCCACCATCGCACGCAACCGGCGCGGGCAACCTGTGCGCAGCGAGCGCATCGTCGAAGCCGAGTCGCCGGCGGTGGGTCGGGGCGCGCAATGCGTGATCCATCTGCCGGATCCGCGCGTCGCACTCGAGCATGCGACGATCTTCACTGCGCAAGGTGCGCGACGCATTGCGGGCGTCGGGACCGCATTGCTGGTCGTGGAAGGGCGGCCCGAAGGCGAGCTCGTTCTCGCGCCGGGCTCGCGCTTCGAGATCGGACCGTATCAGTTCGTCGTCGAATCGCCGCCGGCGGGCGTCGATCTGGCCCTGGCGTACGAGCTCGTGCGGCCGCTGCCCGACGATCTCGCCGAGATCAAGGCACGCTCGACGTTCTCGCTCGGCGATGCGGGCGTGTCCAAGCGCAAGGCGGCGTGGGTGCTGTTCGGCATGTTCGTGTTGTTCTTTCTTGCCGTGCCGGCCATCACGTCGATCACGCCGCCGCTTCGCAAGCTGACCGCCGGCGCCGCGCTTGCACCCGATGTCGCGTGGAACCCCGGTCCGCTGTCCACCGGGCACGCGGGACTGTCGCACGATTGCGGTGCCTGTCATGCCGTGGCATTCCTGCGCGTACGCGACCGTTCGTGCATCGCGTGCCACGAGCGCACGCCGGGACACGTGCGCGACGCGGTGCTGCAGGCGAAGCTGTTCGCCGGCACGCGTTGCGCGGAGTGCCATCACGACCACAAGGGCGAGGAGCCGCCGGTCCCGACCGATCCTGCGCTGTGCGTCTCGTGCCACGCGCACCTCAAGGACATCCTCCCGAGCACGGCGCTGCGCGATGCGACCGACTTCGCCACCGACCATCCGGAATTCAAGATCACGCTGTGGCGCGGCGACAACGTGCCGCCGGCGCGCATCGTGCAAACCGCGAAGACCGACCTGGTCGAGCGTTCCAATCTGAAGTACCCCCACGACGTGCATCTCAAGCCGGGCGTGCGAGGACCGAAGGGCCGCGTCACGCTGGAATGCCGCAGCTGCCACCTGCCCGACGCAGCGGGCAAGTCGTTCCTTCCCATCGACATGAAGAAGCACTGCGTCGATTGCCACACACTCGAGTTCGAGCCCGCGGTGACCGCACGTCAGGTGCCGCACGGTTCCGTCGAGGAAGCTTTGTTGACCATGCAGGAGTTCTATGCAAACATCGCCTTGAGTAACGTCGCCGTCGACACGATCGATACCGGCGACATCCGGCGGGGCATTCCGAAGCCCTCGGCCGGCATCGTCACCGAAGAGCAGAAGAAACGCGCGCTCGCTTACGCGCGCGCAAAAGCCGAGCAGGTCGGCGTCGATCTGTTCGAAAAAAGAGTGTGCATCGTCTGTCACGACGTACGACGGACGCCAGCGCCGCAAGGGAGAGGCGATGTGCAGTGGACGGTTGCGCCCGTGCACCTCACCGGCATCTTCATGCCCGAGGCGCGCTTCGACCATTCCAAGCACCGCACCGCGAAGTGCGAGGAATGTCACCGGGTCGCACGTTCCAAGAGCTCCGCAGACGTGAACCTGCCCGACATCGAGTCGTGTCGCGTCTGCCACGCCGGGCACGAGCCCGCGCCCAACAAGGTCGTTTCCGATTGCGTGAGCTGCCACGCGTATCACCTGCCGGGTGAAATGCGCATCCGGCCCGCCGTTCCCACCCCCGCGACGGCCCGACAATGAGATTGCGCTTAGCGATTACCGTCACATCATTCGTCGTTGCACTGGCCGCTTGCGGAGGCGGCGCAGGGAACGGCAGCCTGCAGGTGCCCGCGCCGACCAACGCGCTCACTGTTGCGGACGTGCAACAGATCATCGCGCAGGGCGTTGCGGAGGCGCAGGCGCGCAATCTCAAGGCGACCATCGGCGTGATCGATCGCGTCGGCAACGTGCTCGCCATTTTCAAGATGAACGGCGCCGACGCGACGTTTCGCATTGATGGCGGGAAGGGCGCGGTGGGTGGCCTCGAGGGACTGAAGATCCTTCCGCCCGAGTATGCGGTGATTCCCAAAGCGTTCACCGCGGCGTACTTCTCGTCGGCGGGCAATGCGTTTTCGACGCGCACCGCCGCGCAGGTGATCCAGGAGCATTTCAATCCGGGCGAGTTCGATCAGCCGGCGGGTCCGCTGTTCGGCGTCCAGTTCAGCCAGATCACCTGCTCGGACGTCAGCCGCAAGGCGAGCGACGGAAGCATCGGGCCCAAGCGTTCGCCGCTCGGATTCGCCGCCGATCCGGGCGGATTGCCGCTGTACAAGAACGGCAACGTGGTCGGTGCGCTCGGCGTGCTCGCCGATGGCGTGTATTCGATCGATCGCAACATCACCGGCATCGACAGCGACGTCGACGAATTGATCGCAGTGGCGGCGGAGCGCGGCTTCGAGCCGCCGACCGATATTCGCGCCGATCGCATCACCGTCGACGGACGTTCGCTGCGCTTCACCGATTCCGAAGCGATCCTCACCGACCCCGCGAACGCGCCTTCGTTCGCGTCGATCAACGGCACCATCGGCGCGCTCATCGAACTGCCCGGCTACGGCGGCGCGACCATCCAGCAAGGAACCGCGTATGGCACGCCGGCTTCGGGTGTCCGCCCCGATACCAATCCGGCGTTCACGGGACTCAATGCGTGGGCGGTGGTGGACGGCGCGGACAACAACCGTTTTCCGCCGCGCGATGGCACCGACGGTCTGATGAAGGCCGCGGAAGTCCAGCAGATCATGAAGAGCGCGCTCGAGGTCGCCAATCGCACTCGCGCGCAAGTGCGCCGACCGGTGGGCTCGACGGCGCAGGTCACGATCGCGATCGTCGATACCAACGGCGAAATCGTCGGACTCACGCGTCAACCCGATGCGCTCGTCGACGCCATCGATGCCGTTCCGCAGAAGGCGCGCACCGCATTGTTCTTCTCCAGCCCCGGTGCGGCCGCGGCGTTGCTTGCGCGCGCGCCCGCGAACTACCCACCGCCGAGCAGCACGCAATCGTCGATCGCGCAGTATGTCCAGGCCGCACGGACTTTATTCAACGATCCCAACATCTTCTCCAACGGTGTCGCGTTCTCGACTCGCTCGGTGGGAAACATCGCCGCGCCGTTCTTCCCCGACGGCATCCAGAGCCAGCCCAACGGTCCGCTCGCGAAGCCCGATGCGGTGTGGAGCATCTTCAACAACGGACTCGAGCTCGATCTGCTCATCGACAAGCTCGTTGCGCCGCTGCTCGCTCCGAACGATCCGGTCGCGCTCGCACCCGATTGCACCGGCATCAAGCAGATCCGCAACGGCATCACGCTGTTCGGCGGCGGTTTCCCGATCTATCGCGGCAACCAGCTCGTCGGTGCGATCGGCGCGTCCGGCGACGGCACCGATCAGAGCGACCTCATCGCATTCCTCGGGCTCGCGAACGCAGGAAAGATCCTCGACACCGGCATCGGCAACGCGCCG
>DATKLH010000056.1:0-9661 GCA_035542515.1 Casimicrobiaceae bacterium | reverse complement strand
TGATCGCTCAGCATCCGGCCGCGACCCGCACGGCGAGTCGTCTTCTGCACGTCGAAGCGCAGAAGCTGACCGATCTGACGTTCACCGATCTGCCGGACCTCATCGGTCCTCACGACGTGCTCGTGTTCAATGACACGCGCGTGATCCCGGCACGGCTGCACGCTCGCAAGACCACCGGCGGCCAGGTGGAGCTGCTGGTCGAGCGCATCCTCGCCGACGACGAAGCGCTGGTGCAGCTTCGCGCGAGCCATCCACCCGGTGCCGGCGCGCTGCTCCACCTCGCAGGTGGCGCCACCGCGACGGTCCTCAGCCGCGACGAGCGCTGGTATCGACTTCGTTTTGCGAACGCGGGACCGCTTCCACAATGGATCGAGCAGCATGGCAGCCTCCCACTACCACCCTACATCACGCACGCGCCGGATACCGACGACGCGGAGCGCTATCAGACCGTCTACGCCCGGCACGCTGGCGCAGTCGCCGCACCCACCGCGGGCTTGCACTTCGACCGCTCGATGCTCGACGAGCTTGCGCGCCGCGGGATCCAGTGCGTCTTCCTGACCCTCCACGTTGGCGCAGGAACCTTCCAACCGGTACAGGACGAAGACATCGGGCGACACCGCATGCACGCGGAGCGCTACACCCTACCCGCCGAGGTGGGTTCGACGATCGCCGCCGCGCGCGAGCGCGGTGGCCGCGTGGTGGCGGTGGGGACGACATCGTTGCGCGCGCTCGAGGCTGCCGCGGACGGTCGGGGCGGCGTCGTTGCAGGATCCGGCGAGACCGCGCTCTTCATCACGCCTGGCTACCGATTTCGCGTGGTGGATCGGCTGCTCACCAACTTCCACTTGCCGCGCTCGACGCTGCTCATGCTGGTGAGTGCGTTCGCCGGACACGCGACCATCCTGCACGCGTACGCCCATGCCGTCGAACGACGCTACCGCTTCTTCAGCTACGGCGACGCCATGCTGATCGAACGCGCACCCGCCTAGCGCGGGATTCGAGGTCAAAACTGTCGCCACCGAACGACAAACCTCGAGGGTCCGTCGACTTTACAACATTATCCACGCCGCGCGGCGCCGCCGGGCGGATGGTCGCTTCCCATTACGCGACAAAAACGCTACTCTCGCGGCAACTGAATTCGTTGCGGAAATGAGCCGAGTGGCGAGGAGCCACCGAAATTTCCGCGTTTCCATGCAAACACGTTCGCTCCGGCACCGCTGGCGCGCTGTTCTTCTCACCCTGCTGCTCGGCGCTTGCATCGCGTCCGCACATGCTGCGCGCGTGGGCATCCTGACCAATCAGTACGGTCCGGAAACCGCGCAGGACTTCGCGACCAAGGTACCCGGCCACACCTTCACGGCCATCGACGTCAGCACGCAAGTGCCGACGCTCGCGTCGCTGACGGCCGATTTCGACGTCATCCTGCTGTTCGAGGACGCGACTTTCGTGAACGCGCCCGCGGTGGGCAACGTGGTCGCGGCCTACGCGCAGACCGGCAGGGCGGTGGTCCTCGGTACTTTCTACGACGAGGACCGCAGTGATGGGCCACCGGCGTTCACGCCTCACGGCTGGGGCCAGCTCGAGCAGATCGATCCCAACACCACCGACGGAACCGGCACGCCGTACGCACCGCGCACGCTCGATCCCGCAAGCCTCGTCGCCAGCCCGCTGACGACCGGGGTCACGCGCTTCACGTCGAACAAGTACGCCGGCGGCAACCAGGCCAAGGCCGGCACGACCGTGGTGGCCGCATTCACGCAAAAGAATGCCAAGGGCGGGGTCGATCCGGCGATCGCGTATCGTGTGACCACGACCGCCTGCGTGGTGCACGTCGCGATCGCTCCGAACTACCCCACCATCGGCGTTTTCGGCACGGACTTCGACGGCGATTTCTATCGGATCTGGCGCAACGCCTTCGACTTCGGTGCGAACCACTGCTCGACCGCCGCAACCTACCCGCCGGGCGATCCGGCCAACATCCCCGCGTCCAGTCCGCTTGGACTCGTCGCGACGGCCCTGTTGCTCGCGCTGGCGGGCAGCGTGTACCTCAGCCGTCGCGGCTAAGCCGCGCTTCGCATGAAGTTCGACGTGCTCGCCACGTCGGGTGGCGCCCGCCGTGGGCGAGTGTGGCTGCCGCACGGCGTCGTCGAAACCCCGGTGTTCATGCCGGTGGGTACCTACGGAACGGTGAAGGCCATGGCGCCGAACGAGCTGGACGCGCTCGGCGCGCGCATCGTCCTGGGCAACACTTTCCACTTGTGGCTCCGACCGGGTCTCGAGGTCATCCGACTGCACGGCGGGCTGCACCGATTCATGGGCTGGAGCGCACCGCTGCTCACCGATTCGGGCGGATTCCAGGTCTTCAGCCTCGGCGCCATGCGCCGCGTCGACGAGAACGGCGTCATCTTCGCTTCGCCGATCAACGGCGATCGCCTGCTGCTCACGCCGGAGACATCGATGGACATCCAGTCCGCGCTGGGTGCCGACATCGCGATGGCGTTCGACGAGTGCACCCCGTTCCCCGCCACGCGCGCCGAGGTGGCGCAGTCGATGGGGCTCAGCATGCGTTGGGCACAGCGTTCCAAGGTACGCTTCGACGAGCTGCAGTCGCAACGCGCGACCACCGCCGAGCCGTCGCAGACGCTGTTCGGCATCGTGCAAGGCGGGATGCACGAAGACCTGCGCGACGAGTCGCTCGGTGCGCTCATGGCAATCGGCTTCGAGGGTTGTGCCATTGGCGGCTTGTCGGTGGGCGAGTCGAAGGAGGACATGCTGCGGGTGCTCGATCACACCGCGCCTCGTCTGCCGGTCGACAAGCCGCGCTACCTGATGGGCGTGGGCACTCCGGAGGATCTGGTCGCCGGCGTCCGCGCCGGGATCGACATGTTCGATTGCGTGCTGCCGACCCGCAACGCGCGCAACGGCTACCTGTTCACCCGCTACGGCGATATCCGGATACGCAACGCGCAGTACCGCACCGACGCCACGCCGCTCGACTCGCATTGCCGTTGCTACGCCTGTACCCATTTCACGCGCGCTTACCTGCACCACCTGCAACGCTGCAACGAGATCCTCGGCGCCCGCCTGGCCACGATCCACAACCTGCACTACTACCTGGAGCTGATGGACGAGCTGCGCGCGGCGATTGCCGCCGGCGTGCTCGGCGACTACGAGATGCGCTTTCGCGCGGACCGGGCGTCGATGGTAAAATAAGCGATTGATCTTTCAAGCGCTGGCACCTACTTGAAAGGCCGTTGGCCGCGACTTTCGCGCCGACGGCTACAACGAGCGCCCCACTGCCAGCGCGCGGCTTCGCGCACCGCTACTCAATCGGAGAATCCCGTGTTCATATCCTCCGCGTACGCCCAGGCGTCCGGCGCCGTATCCAGCGATTCGATGCTCACCTTCCTGCCGATGGTGCTCATCTTCGTCGTGTTCTACTTCCTGCTGATCCGCCCGCAGCAGAAGAAGCAGAAGGAGATGAAGCAGATGCTCGGCGCGCTGCAAAAGGGCGACGAGGTGGTGACCGCCGGCGGAGTGGTCGGCCGCATCACCAAGCTCGGCGACCAATACGCCACCGTCGAGGTCGCGCCCAACGTGGAAATGATCGTGCAGCGCCCGGCGATCGCGCAGGTGCTGCCGAAGGGGACGATGAAGGGCTTGTAACCGGTAGTTGGTAGTTAGTAGATGGTAGTTAGTGTGCGGCCGAGCGCACAATCTGCCGATTCGAGCTCGCTTTGCTGTCGCGGTTCGCGACATCCCAGAAGCGGGCACACTAACTGCTAACTACTAACTACCAACTACGCTTTTTTGCTGTTCAATGAACCGCTACCCCGTCTGGAAATACGTCATCATCGGAATCGCCCTCGCGGTCGGGTTCCTGTACACGCTGCCGAACTTCTTCCCGGAAGTGCCGGCGGTGCAGGTGAGCTCGTCGAAGTCGACGGTCAAGATCGACACGAGCACGCTGCAGACCGTCGAGGACACGCTCAAGGCGTCCAACATTGCGTATCGCGGCGCACTGCTCGACGCCACCGGCGTCAAGGTCCGCTTCTCCGACCCCGACACGCAGCTCAAGGCCAAGGACGCGCTGCTCCAGAAGCTCGGCGAGAACTACATCGTCGCGCTGAACCAGCTTTCCACCTCACCGCAATGGCTTGCATCGGTCGGCGCGCTGCCGATGTACCTGGGCCTCGACCTGCGCGGCGGCGTGTACTTCATGTTGCAGGTCGACATGAAAGGCGCGCTCGACAAGGCCGCCGATCGCTACACGACCGACATCCGCTCGCTGATGCGCGAGAAGAAGGTCATCTATTCGGGCGTCGGTCGCGAAGCCAGCAATGTCGTGCTGCGCTTCAAGGACGCTGCCGAGCGCAACAGGGCGCGCAACGAGATCGAGAACGCGTTCCCCGATCTGCTGGTGCGCGAGCAGGACGGCACCGCGGGCGAGTTGCGCCTGGTCGCCAACCTCAAGCCCGATGCGCAAAAGCGCATCCAGGACGGCGCGGTCCAGCAGAACATCACCATCCTGCGCAATCGCGTGAACGAGCTCGGTGTCGCCGAGCCGATCATCCAGCAACAAGGTGCGGATCGCGTGGTGGTGCAGCTGCCGGGCGTACAGGACACCGCGCGCGCCAAGGACATCCTGGGTCGCACCGCGACACTGGAAATCCGCATGGTGAACGACGATCCGGGCGCGATCGACCAGGCGCGCGGCGGGACCATTCCGTTCGGCAGCGAGCTTCTGACCGATCGTGACGGCACACCGATCCTCGTGCGCCGCCAGGTGGTGCTCACCGGCGATCGCATCAACGATGCGCAATCGGGCTTCGACCAGCGCACCAACGAGCCGGCGGTGCACGTCAATCTCGACGGCACCGGCGCGCGGATCTTCCGCGACGTCACGCGCGAGAACGTCGGCAAGCGCATGGCGATCGTGCTGGTCGAAAAGGGCAAGGCCGAAGTCATCACCGCGCCGGTGATCCGCGAGGAGATCGGCGGCGGAAGGGTGCAGATCAGCGGGCGGATGAACACGCGGGAAGCCAACGACATCGCGCTGCTGATGCGCGCAGGCGCACTGGCGGCTCCGATGGAAATCGTCGAGGAACGCACCGTCGGCCCCTCGCTCGGCCAGGAGAACATCGACAAGGGCTTCGACTCCGTCATGTACGGGTTCGTGGTCCTGGTGATCTTCATCTGCGTCTACTACCAGCTCATGGGCGTGATCTCGGCGCTCGCGCTCGCGATCAACCTGATGCTGCTCGTCGCGATCCTTTCGATGCTGCAGGCAACCCTCACGCTGCCTGGCATGGCCGCCATCGCGTTGACGCTGGGCATGGCCATCGACGCCAACGTGCTGATCAACGAACGCATCCGCGAGGAGTTGCGCTGGGGCGCGACGCCGCACGCCGCGATCCAGGCGGGCTACGAGCGTGCGTGGGGCACCATTCTCGACTCCAACGTCACCACCATGATCGCGGGCATCGCGCTGCTGACCTTCGGCTCGGGTCCGGTGCGCGGCTTTGCCGTGGTTCACGTGCTGGGCATCCTCACGTCGATGTTCTCCGCGGTGTTCGTGTCGCGCGGCGTGGTGGCGCTGATCTACGGCGCTCGCAAGAAGCTCGACCGGATCTCCATAGGCCAGGTGTGGAAGCCGGTGGCGAAGCAAGCCGGCGTGCCTGCCGTCACCGCCAAGCAGGGCGCTGCAAAAGAAAAGCCGGCGAAGGCGTGATGCGAGTCGAAGCCGGTGCCGGCCATCAACAGCGAAAAGCGGTGTTCGGCTTGAGGTCGAGGTGTGAGGGTGCCCGGATACGGAATCGCGAACGGCGCAGCAGTCATTTCGCAATTGCAAGGCAAGCTTGGGCACTCTCACACTTAATCCCTAGCAGCCAAGACCGGCTTTCGAACGACAAGATCTATCTCAGGCTCATCCACATATGGAATTCTTCCGCTTCCAGCGCGACATCCCGTTCATGCGGCACGCGCTGGTGTTCAACATCATCTCGGCCGTCACGTTCCTTGCCGCGGTGATCCTGCTCGCCACGCGCGGGCTCAACCTCGGCGTCGACTTCAGGGGCGGCACGGTGATCGAGGTGGTGTACGCGCATCCGGTCGACTTCAATCGCGTCCGTGGTGCGCTCGACAAGCTCCAGCTCGGCGAATTCTCGGTCCAGAGCTTCGGCGCCTCGAACACCGCGCTGGTGCGCCTGCCGCTCAAGGAAGGCATGTCGAGCGCGCAGCTGTCCGATCAGGTCATGGGCGTGCTGCGCACCGACGATGCTTCCGCGAAGCAGCAGCGCGTCGAGTTCGTCGGGCCGCAGGTCGGCAAGGAGCTCTACGAAAACGGCGCGCTCGCGCTGCTGCTGGTCTCCATCGGCATCGTCGCGTATCTCGCAATGCGCTTCGAATGGCGTTTCGCGGTGGCGGCGATCATCGCCAACCTGCACGACGTGGTCATCATCCTCGGCTTCTTCGCTCTGTTCCAGTGGGAGTTTTCGTTGCCGGTGCTCGCCGCCGTGCTGGCGGTGCTCGGCTATTCGGTGAACGAATCGGTGGTCATCGCCGACCGGATCCGCGAGAACTTCCGCAAGATGCGCAAGGCTACCGTCATGCACATCATCGACAATGCGATCACCAGCACGATGTCGCGGACCATCATCACGCACGGCTGTACCTTGCTGATGGTGCTGTCGATCTTCTTCTTCGGCGGCGAGACGTTGCATCACTTCGCGCTCGCGCTCGCGATCGGCATCTGCTTCGGCATTTACTCATCCGCGCTGGTGATGGCCTCGCTGGTGATGTGGCTCGGCGTGTCGCGCGAGGATCTGGTCAAGCCGGAACGCAAGGGCCTGGCCGCCGACAAGATCATGCCCTAGCCGCTGCGGGAAACGTCGCAACCGCCCTGCAGCACCGCTCGCAACGATCCTCGCGTCGCAATACCGCGTGCCAAAACACGCTGGCACGCGGTAATCTTCGGCACGCCTCGATGAAGGCACCATCGCGCCGATGACTTCGGATTACCTGCCTGGCTGGCCACTCGCGCTCAATGCATTCGTATTGTTCGGCTTGATCCTGCTGGCCGGGCTCGTAGCGGGCCGGCTCGCAGCGACCACGCGCGTGCTGCCGGCGATTACCGGTTACATCCTCACCGGATTCCTGCTCGGTCCCGGCGTGCTCGGTTGGCTCGACGAGGCCGCGCTCGCGCAAATGCGCGTCGTCGCCGACATCTCGCTGGGCCTGATCGTTTTCGATCTGGGTCGTCGCCTCGACATCGTGTGGGCGCGTCACGACCCGTGGCTGCTGCCGATGGGGCTGGCCGAGAGCCTGCTGTCGTTCGCAGCGATGTTCGCGCTGCTGTACGCCGTGGGCATCAACACGCTGGAAGCGGCGGTTGCCGCCGCAGTCGGCGTTGCCACGGCGCCCGCGGTGGTATTGCTCGTGACCAACGAGTTGAAAGCCGAAGGCCCGGTCACGCGACGCATGCTGTGGCATGTGGCACTCAACAACATCCTCGCGATTCTCGCGCTGGCACTGCTGCTGCCGTTCATCGAGTCGCGTACCACCGGCGGTGCGTGGAATCCGATCGGACGCTCGATGTGGCTGGTCGCAGGCTCGTTCCTGCTCGGCTATGTCGCGTTTCGCCTGATGGCGCTGCTCGCGATGCTCATCGGAAAAGGTCAGGCGGTGCAGTACGTGCTCACCGTCGGCATCCTCGTGCTGACCGTGGGCGCGGCACAGGAGCTCAAGCTCTCGGTGCTGCTCGCGTTGCTCGTGCTCGGCATCTGCGCGCGCAATCTGGATCGCAGGCACCGCCTGATCGACGTGCAGTTCGGTCAGGCCGGCCAGATCTTCTTCGTCGCGTTGTTCGTGCTGACGGGCGCGACCCTTCGACCCGATCAGTTCGGGCACGTCGCGTGGATCGGGCTCGCGCTGGTGGCGGTTCGCATCATCGGCAAGGCGGTCGCGATGGCCGTTCTCGCGTGGCCCGCGCACATCTCGGTGCGGCAAGCGGGAACTGTCGCGCTCGCCCTGACGCCGCTGGGCGGACTGGCGATCGGCATGACCCAGCCGATCTTCGACGTCGCACCGGAGTTCGGCGCGCGCCTGGCTGCGATCGTCGCGTCGGGTCTCGCGATCCTGCATGTGCTCGGCCCGATCGCGACGCGCTATGCGTTGATCGTCGCGGGCGAGGGCGAGCCCGAGGCGCGCGGGTAAATGCCGGTCCTGGACTTCAAGCGCTCGCGCGCGCTCACCTTCGGCGTCGAGCTCGAGCTGATGCTCGTGAACACGCGCGACTTCAACCTCGCGCCCGATGCCGACGACCTCCTGCGTCGCACCGAGGGCAGCACCGCCGGCGGGGAGCTCAAGCCCGAGATCACCCAGAGCATGGTCGAGATCAACACCTCGGTGCACGAGCATTACGACACGCTGGTCGCCGAGCTGCGCGCCACGCGCGACACGCTCGCCACGCACGCGCGGCGCATGAACGTGGCGATCGCAGGCGGGGGAACGCACCCATTCCAGATCTGGAGCGAGCGCAAGATCTATCCCACCGAACGCTTCCGCTCGCTCTCCGAGAAATACGGCTTCCTCGCCAAGCAGTTCACGGTGTTCGGCCAGCACATCCATATCGGTTGCCCGAGCGCCGACGATGCGCTCTACCTCAACCACGCGCTGATCCGCTACGTCCCGCACTTCATCGCGCTGGCCGCGAGCTCGCCGTTCTACCAGGGCATCGACACGTCGTTCGATTCCTCGCGGCTTTCGGTGGTCAACGCGTTTCCGCTGTCGGGCACGATGCCGCTGGTGCGCGACTGGAGCGAGTTCCAGGCGTACTTCGACAAGATGCACGCCTTCGGCATCGTGCAGAGCATGAAGGATTTCTACTGGGACGTACGGCCCAAGCCCGAGTACGGCACCGTCGAGATCCGCGTGTGCGACACGCCTTTGACGGTGGACCGCGCCGCGCAGCTCGCGGCCTACGCGCAGGCGCTGGCGGCATGGATCTTCGACACGCGCCAGCTCCACATCACCGCCGATCACTACCTGGTGCATAGCTACAATCGCTTCCAGGCGTGTCGCCACGGCCTTGCCGGCACGCTTGTCGATGCCGCCGACGGCCAGCCGATTGCCATCGGGCAGGACATCGCCGATACGCTTCATCGCATTCAGCCGTACGCGCAGGCGCTGCGCTCGCCAGACGCGCTATCGGGCCTGCTCGATCTGGTGATACGCGAAGAAAACGACGCGGCGTGGCTGCGTCGCGTCCACGCCGAGACCGGAACGCTTGCCGACGTCGTGCGTCGGCAGGCCGATCTCTGGATGGACAAACGCTGATGTGCAGGAATGGCGCCTGGCTGGCCTGGCCCGCTGCCTGCACGATTCGCGCTTTGCTCGCTGGCGGTTCGCGGTTCGCGTCGAAGCGGCAACAACATCACTCAAGCCGCGCGGGGGTCTTGCTCGCAAGCTTCTACCGACTCGCGAAACGTTCCCCGGCGTTGGCATGATCACGACGCTGCTGTACACGCTGCTGTCGTTCGATCAGTCGGTCGCCGACCTCGCGGCGCGATACGGTCACTGGATCTACGCGGTGCTGTTCCTGGTGATCTTCGCCGAAACCGGCTTGGTCGTGTTTCCGTTCCTCCCGGGCGACTCGATCCTG
>DATKLH010000055.1:0-20307 GCA_035542515.1 Casimicrobiaceae bacterium | reverse complement strand
GACCGCCGCGCGGCTTCCTGCGCGCTCGCGCGCCTCGGTCGCATCGCCCGGGCGTTCGCGCCGAAGCAACGGTGCGGCGGCCGCTGCCGGGCCGACGACCTCGCTGACCGTGCTGCGGCAGTTTCGCGAGCTGTTCCGGGTCTCGCAGCAGCACTTCCAGCGCATCGAGCGAAGCTGCGGCATCAGCGGCGCGCAGCTCTGGGCCCTTCACGAGCTCGCTCGCAACCCGGGACTCACCGTATCCGAGCTCGCGCGGCTGATGTCGATTCATCTTTCGACGTCGAGCAACCTGATCGGCAAGCTCGAAGCGCGTGGATTGGTGCGTCGCGAGCGTTCTACCGAAGACCAACGCGTGGTGCGCCTGCATGCGGCTGCCACGGCGCGCAAGCTCCTTGCGCGCGCGCCGCGGCCGGTCGAGGGCGTTTTGCAGGAAGCGCTGAGTCGCATGCCGCGCCAGGCGCTGAAGAGTCTCGAGCGCGACCTCGGTCGCCTGCTGGCGCTCGCGAGCGTGCGCAGCCGCAAAGCGCAGCTCGAGCACATGGCGGATCCTTGAGCGACTACGAGGCATCGTCGCGCGCACGCGGCACTAGCCCCACTGCACGACGCCGGTCCACGCCGTGTACAGGATCAGCGCGCCGAAGACGATCCGATACCACGCGAAGGGCACGAAATCATTGCGGCTGACGTAGCGGATCAACCAGCGCACGCACAGGAACGCCGATACGAACGACGCAACGAATCCGATGCCGAACGCGCTCAGGTCGCTGGAACTGAGCAGCGCGCGGTTCTTGACGAATTCGTAGCCGCACGCCGCGAACAGCGTCGGTATGGCGAGGAAGAACGAGAACTCCGTGGCCGCGCGTCGCGACAGGCCGAAGACCATCGCGCCGATGATCGTGGCGCCCGACCGCGAGGTGCCGGGAATGAGCGCGAGCGCCTGCGCGAGTCCGATCTTCAGCGCATCGGGCCAGCGCAGGTCGTCGATGTCGTCGATGCGCACCCGTCGCGGCGATCGGCGATGCATCCGCTCGACCCACAGGATGATCAGCGCGCCGATCACGAACGCGAGCGCGACCGGTACCGGAGCGAACAGGACCGCCTTGATATAGCGTCCGAGGAGCAGGCCCAGTATCGCGGCGGGCATGAACGCGACCAGGAGGTTGAGCGCGAAGCGCTGCGCGACGCGATCGCGCGGCAAGCCGACCAGGACGGCGAAGATCTTCACCCGGAATTCCCAGCACACCGCGAGGATCGCGCCGGCCTGGATGACGATCTCGAAGACCTTCGCCCGCTCGCCGGTGTAGCCCAGCAGCGACCCGGCCACGATCAGGTGGCCCGTCGACGAAACGGGCAGGAACTCGGTGAGGCCTTCGACGATGCCGAGGACTAGCGCGATGAGGACGGTGGGGTGATCCAAGGAGGAATCCTGCAGGGAAAAAATGGCGCTGCATTCTCGCACGCGACGCTTGCGGAGGGATGTCGTTGTGCTGCGCTGCAGTGGCGATGGCGATGGCGCTCATCTGGCGATGGCCTGCGCTATAGTCGCAATTCCGCATCACCCGCGAGCGTTCGATGCACCACGACGTGATCCAGCTGTTCGATCCGGCATCGTTCACCTTCACCTATTTCCTCGTCGATCGTGCCTCGCACGAGGCGGTCGTCATCGACTCGGTGGACCTGCAACTCGAGCGCGACCTGGCGCTCATCGAGCGTTTGTCGCTCAAGGTCCGCTACATCGTCGAAACGCACGCGCATGCCGACCACGTCACCGGCGCGGGTCGGTTGCGGGAGCGCACTGGCGCGGAGGCCGCGGCGCCGGCTGGCTGCGGTATCGAGCCTGCCGAATTGCAGCTCCTGCATGGCGACACGCTGCGCTTCGGCGGAAGCGAGCAACTCCTCGCGCTCCACACGCCCGGGCATACCGCGGGCAGCATGTGTTACGTGTTCAGCGGCAACGTGTTCACGGGTGACACGCTGCTCATCGACGGTTGCGGCCGCACGGACTTCCAAAGCGGCGACGCGGGTGCGCTCTACGACAGCGTGCATGCGCGGCTGTTCTCGCTGCCCGATGACACGCGCGTATACCCGGGCCACGACTATCGTGGCAACACCGTGTCCACCATCGGCCATGAAAAGCGCCGCAATGCGCGACTCGCCAACTGCGATCGCGACGCTTTCATAGCGAAGATGGCGAAGCTCGAGCTGCCGCGACCACGACTCATAGACGTCGCGGTCCCGGCCAATCGGCAGCTCGGCATTCCGCACGGAGGCTGATCGCCCGCCAGACCGCCTGTCGCGAAAGCGGACCGCGAGGCGCGCTGCGCCGCGCTGGTAAGCTTTGCGCTCCTACGTGCTTGCGCGGACCGCAGCAGGAGAGCTCGTCGATGTACGCGAATCGCTTCAGGGGACGTCGTGCAATCGTCACCGGCGGTGCGTCGGGCATCGGGTTCGCATGTGCCCAGCGACTGCTCGCCGAGGGAGCGCGCGTCGCGCTATGGGACCTCGACGAGCCGTCGCTCGCGCGGGCCCGCTCATCACTCGGTGAAGCCAGCACGATCCACCGGGTCGACGTCGCGCAGTGGGGCTCGGTGGAAGCCGCGATGGCGGCCACGGTCGCAACGTTGGGCGGTCTCGACATCATGGTCGCGAGCGCCGGCATCACGGGACCCAACGCGCTGCTGGCCGACTATCCAGTCGAGCAGTGGCGGAAGGTGTTCGACGTGAACGTCCACGGGGTGTTCCACTGCAACCGCGCCGCGGTTCCGGCGATGCTTGCCGGTGGCTACGGACGCATCGTGAACATCGCGTCGGTCGCGGGCAAGGAAGGCAATCCCAACGCTTCCGCGTACAGCGCCTCCAAGGCCGCGGTGATCGGCCTGACCAAGTCGCTCGGCAAGGAGCTCGCCAGGCGCAACATCACCGTCAACACAGTCACCCCGGCCGCCGTACGCACCGCGATCTTCGACCAGATGACGCAACAGCACATCGATTACATGCTGTCGAAGATCCCGATGGAGCGCTTCGGCAGCGTCGAGGAGATCGCCGCGCTGGTCTGCTGGCTGGCCAGCGACGAGTGCTCGTTCACCACCGGCGGCGTGTTCGACGCCTCCGGAGGGCGTGCCACGTATTGAGGACGCGCCTCGCGCCGCTTGGGGCCTCGTCCTTCTCTTGAAGTCCACATCCCACCGGAGAGACTCATGAAGCTTTGTCGTTACGGGCAACCTGGCGCCGAAAAGCCGGGCCTGATCGATCGCGACGGTCGGATTCGCGACCTGTCGAGCGTGATCAAGGACATCGGCCCTGCCGAGCTATCGCCCGCGGGACTCGCAGCGTTGCGCAAGGTTTCGGCGACCGACCTGCCGCTGGTCAGCGGCACGCCGCGTTTCGGTCCGGCCTCCGCCGGCATCGGCAAGCTGGTCGCTATCGGGCTCAACTACGAAGACCACGCGAAGGAGGCGGGCCTGCCGATTCCTTCCGAACCGATCGTGTTCATGAAGGCGACGAGCTGCATCGTCGGACCCAACGACGACATCATGCAGCCGAAGCACTCGACCAAGCTCGACTGGGAGGTCGAGCTCGGGGTGACGATCGGTACCAAGGCCCAATACGTTTCCGAGGAACGCGCGCTCGACCATGTCGCCGGCTATTGCGTAGTCAACGACGTGTCGGAGCGGGCCTTCCAGATGCAGTCGTCGCAATGGGACAAGGGCAAGGGTTGCGACACGTTCGGTCCCATCGGGCCGTTCCTGGTCACGGCCGACGATGTGCGCGATCCGCAGGCGCTCGACATGTGGCTCGACGTCAACGGCCAGCGCATGCAAAGCGGCAATACCCGCACGATGATCTTTTCGGTGGCGAAGCTGGTCTCGTACGTCAGCGCGTACATGACGCTGATGCCGGGCGATGTGATCGCGACCGGGACGCCGCCCGGCGTGGGCCTGGGCAAGAAACCCAATCCGATCTTCCTCAAGCCGGGCGATGTGATGACCCTCGGCATCCAGGGCCTCGGCGAGCAGCGCCAGAAAGTCGTCGCCTGGTCGGCGAAAGGTTGAAGCGCCCCTGCGCAACGAGACGGCTTGGTGTTACGTCAGGTGCACAGGCGCGCGGTTGAACCGGCTATACGCCTGCGGGTCGATGAGGCGTTGACGGCAATGCCATGACCAACGCAACGCTCCGAGCCCGCATTGTCGAGATCCGCGACGAAGCGATCGACATCCGGTCGTTTCGCCTCGCGCCTGCGGAGGGATCGTCGTTTCCGACTTTCACCGCCGGCGCGCATATCGACGTGCATCTTCCCGGCAACCTGGTGCGCCAGTATTCGCTCTGCGCGGCGCCGCACGACTGCAGCACCTATCGCATTGCCGTGAAAAAGGAGCCGCAGTCGCGCGGCGGCTCGAGCGCGATGCACGAGGCCCTGAGATTGGGCGACATCATCGTCATCAGTGCTCCGCGCAACAACTTCGAGCTGGTCGACACCGCGCAGCACAGCGTGCTGCTTGCCGGCGGCATCGGCATCACGCCGCTGCTGTCGATGGCGTTGCGTCTGCAAGCGCTGGGTCGATCCTTCGAGCTGCAATATTTCAGCCGCTCCATCGCGCACACCGCATTTCATGACGTGCTGTCGGCGCACGCCCTCGCCGACAAGGTCGGCTTTCACTACGCGCTGGAACCCGACGCGGTCCGCAGCTACTTGCGCAAGCATCTGTGGCATTACCGCGAAGGCACACATCTGTACTTGTGCGGTCCGCGGCCGTTCATGGACCTGGTCGAGCAGACGGCCGCTGCGACGTGGCCACCCGAAGCCGTCCATCTCGAGTACTTCCAGGCCGATCCCACGTCGCTCGCGGGTCCGCGCGACGGCTTCATCGTGAAGATGGCGCGCACCGGCGGCCAGTGCGTCGTGCGTCCCGACCAGAGCATCGTGCAGGCGCTCGCGGAGTGCGGCGTCTACGTCGAGACGAGCTGCGAGCAGGGCGTGTGCGGCACCTGCCTGACCGGCGTCTTGAGCGGCGTCCCCGATCACCGGGACGTGTTCATGACCAACGACGAGCACGCCGCCAACGACAAGATGACGCCGTGCGTGTCGCGCTCCAAGTCCGACGTGCTGGAGCTCGACCTGTAAGCCTGGGAGCTCGCTGGGAAGCCACCGTCTTTTCACGAGACTCGAACACGGCGCGCCCCGCCGGCGCGCCGGCTATAGCCGGTAACATGCGCCTCTGCGGAAATCCGATCTTCTGCCACTGGAGTGCAAGATGAACAAGGTCTACGCCGATGCGAAGTCCGCCCTGCAGGGCCTTCTCCACGACGACATGACGATCGCCGCGGGCGGCTTCGGGTTATGCGGAATTCCCGAGAACCTGATCGCGGAGCTGCGCGACAGCGGCGTCAAGGGCCTCACCATCGTCGGCAACAACGCCGGCGTCGACGATTTCGGCATGGGGCTTCTGCTCAAGACGCACCAGGTGAAGAAAGTGATCGCATCGTATGTCGGCGAGAACAAGGAGTTCGAGCGGCAGGTGCTCGCCGGCGAGCTCGAGCTCGAGTTGACTCCGCAAGGGACGCTCGCGGAGAAGCTGCGCGCCGGCGGAGCGGGCATCCCGGGCTTCTACACGCGCACCGGGTTCGGCACCAAGCTCGCCGAGGACAAGGACGTGCGCGCGTTCGAAGGCAAGGAATACGTGCTGGAGCGCGCGATCCACGCCGACCTGTCGATCGTCAAGGCGTGGAAGGGCGACAAGTCGGGCAATCTCGTCTATCGCGAGACCGCGCGCAATTTCAATCCGATGATCGCGACCTGCGGCAAGCTGTGCATCGCGGAAGTCGAGGAGCTGGTCGAAGTCGGCGAGCTCGATCCCGATCATGTGCACACGCCGGGCATCTACGTCGATCGCATCATCAAGGGCCCGCGTTTCGAAAAACGCATCGAGTTCCGCACGGTGCGCGGCGCCGCGACGTCGAAGAAGGACTCTCCGATTCGGGAGCTGATGGCGCGCCGTGCCGCGAAGGAGTTGCGCGACGGCTACTACGTGAACCTCGGCATCGGCATTCCGACGCTGGTCGCGAATTTCATCCCGCCGGGCATGAATGTGACGCTGCAGTCCGAGAACGGCCTGCTCGGCATCGGGCCGTTTCCGGCGGAAGACCAGGTTGATCCCGATCTCATCAACGCCGGCAAGCAGACCATCACCACCATCCCGGGCTCGAGCTTTTTCTCCAGTTCCGACTCGTTCGCGATGATCCGCGGCGGCCACATCGATCTGTCGATCCTCGGCGGCCTCGAGGTCGCCGAGAACGGCGATCTCGCCAACTGGATGGTGCCGGGCAAGATGGTGAAAGGCCCGGGCGGTGCGATGGATCTGGTGTCCGGCGTCAAGCGCGTCGTGGTGCTGATGGAACACACCTCCAAGGACGGTTCTCCCAAAGTGCTCAAGCAATGCTCGCTGCCGATCACCGGCAAGGGCGTGGTCGACCTCGTGATCACCGATCTATGCGTGTTCGAGGTCCATCCGCTCGCCGGCCTGGCGCTCATCGAGCTGATGCCGGGGGTCACCGTCGAGGAAGTGCGCGCCAAGACGGGCTGCACGTTTCGCGTGGATCTGCGCTAGCAGCACGTGTGATGCGATAGCGCGGCATCGGTCTCATGGGGTGTTGCGTCATTCCGGCGAAACCCGCAATGCAGCGTCCTTCGCTCGATCACGGCGCCCCTTGCAAAGTCGCTGGGTCCCGGCGTTCGCCGGGACGACGAGATCTTCGCGACAGCTACAGCCGACGTGAACAATCGCCCGCGTGTGTGCGCTAGTAGTCTCCAACGATCAACTGACCGCCGCAGCGATACGCTCCCGCATGGCGGCGTCGGGGAGGGGTTGCATCCCGGCCTTCAGGTTGTCGCGCAGGTGATCCGGGTTCGCAGTGGCCGGAATGGTGCACGTGATCGCCGGATGCCCGACGATGAACTTCAGCAGAAGCTGCGGCCACGTCGTGCAGCCGATGTCCACAGCCCAGCCGGGTAGTGGTCGGTTGCGCAGGCGCCGCATCGCGGCGCCGCTCGCGAACGGTCGATTGGCGATGACTGCGATGCCGCGTTGCTGCGCAATCGGAAGCACGCTCTGCTCGGCCTCGCGCTCGAACGCGGAATAGTTGACCTGTACGAAGTCGACCGGCTCGCGTGCGAGCACGTCGACGACCGCAGCGTGCGCCGACGCGGCGTAATGCGTCACGCCGATGTAGCGAACGCGTCCGGCCTCCCTGAGCTCGCGCAACGTCGTGAGTTGCGTGTCGACATCCACGAGGTTGTGCACCTGGAGCAAGTCGAGCGTCGCGGTTTCAAGCTTGCGCATCGACGCTTCGATCTGGCGCTGACCCGCCGCCTTGCCCGAAGTCCAGACCTTGGTCGCCACGAAGAGTTGCCTGCGCAGCTTCAGCGTGTTGACCAGTGCGCCGACCACCGACTCGGCATTGCCATACATCGGCGAGGAATCGACGACGGCGTTGGGCTGCCGCGCAAGTGTGCTCAGCACCTCTGCCAGTCGCGCATCCTCCGAACCGTCCAGGTCGACATCGAAGGTCTGCCAGGTCCCCAGGCCGATCACCGGCAGCGCTTCACCCGAGGAAGGAATCGCGCGCGTGATGATCGCGGTGGAAGCGTCGTTCATGGGATTTCCTGCGGCCTCAGGTTATCCTTTCTGACCGTCGCGCGCCCTGTTATATCCTCGGGGCATCGGCCGACCACGTCTTTCGCGTCAACCCCTCACGGTAGATCACCGGTCGCCGGGATCTCGACGCCACATCCGCCCGTCGACGCGAGCGGCCCAACAGCAAGAAAGGAACACCGTGCCCACTTTGCAGATCATCGTCGCGAGCTCCCGCAACGGGCGCTCGGGACACCTGGTTGCCGCATGGTTCGAGCGCATCGCGCGCGACCATGGCGCGTTCGACGTCGAGGTGATCGACCTCAAGGAAGTCGACCTCCCGATGATGGACGAGCCGAACCACCCGCGGCTGCGACAGTACCAGTACGAGCACACCAAAGCGTGGAGCGCGACGGTGCAGCGTGCCGACGCCTACGTGTTCGTCACACCGGAGTACAACTACGGTCCGCCGCCGGCACTCGTCAACGCCCTCGATTACGTGGTGCACGAGTGGGCCTACAAGCCGGCCGGATTCGTGAGCTACGGCGGTGTGTCGGGCGGCACGCGCGGCGCGCAGATGACCAAGCAGATCGTCACTGCACTCAAGATGATGCCGATGCTGGAATCGGTCGCGCTGCCGTTCTTCGCGCAGTCCATCAAGCCCGACGTCGGGTTCCAGCCGCCGGATACCCAACGCGATGCTGCGCGGCTGATGCTCGACGAGCTGTTGCGCTGGAGCAATGCGCTGAAAGTGTTGCGCGCACCCAAGGCATCCTGATTCGCGCAACGCACCCGCCGCGGTGCGACTCGGGTCACACCGGTCGGTTGGTCAGCAGGGCGATCGCCTGGCTCACCAGGCTGTCGTGGTCGTCGGGAATCGACCCTTGCGGCGTGGTGCGATCGACCACCGTGGGCAAGGTCTGAGCGAGGCTGCCGGCGACCTCTTGCGGGTTCACGCCGCATTGCGCTGCGATCCGGGCGAGCGGCCCGCTGCCGAGGATCCGCGTCAGCGCTGCCGCGTCGATCGGCATGTTCTGGCCGGTCCCGATCCACGACTGCACGTGTTGTTCGTAACCCGCCGCCTGAGCACGCTGCAACAGCCCCTGCAGCCCGCCGTTCTGCTCGAGCACCTGCAGCGCGACGCGGACCATCGGGTTGCGCGCCTGAAGCTCGTTCACGACTCCGGATAGCAGGCTTTCGAACATCCTCTTCCTCCTTCTGGGGGTTCGCCCCGGCGGCAGTCATGCACGAAGCGGCCGACCGGCGGGATGGAACCGACGCCGATCGCTGTTTGACATGGCTCCGGGCGGATGCGCAGTCTAGCGCGGCCAGGCGCCGCCTCGCGAGCCGTTCGAGCGCGACGCGCGCTATCATCGGCGCCAGGCGAGGAGCGCGGGGCGGGCCGTAAGGCTAAACGCCGGTGCGCCGACGAAGCGTCGGGAAACGATCCCGCCCTCAACACTCAGGAGACCTCATGAAATCGCAAACGCTGCTCGGATCGGCCCTCGTGGGCCTGCTCGCCCTCGCCTCGGCCGGAACCGTTCTGGCGGCCGACTCGACCGCCGGCAAGGAGAAATGCTACGGCGTCAGCAAGGCTGGCCAGAACGATTGTGCCAACGGCACCGGAACACATGCATGCTCGGGCCAGAGCAAGGTCGACAACTCCCCGGACGACTGGAAGTACGTTGCCACGGGGACATGCACCAAGCTCGGCGGCAAGACCGCGGCGCCCAAGAAGAGCTGATGCGCCTGGCGCCTCCCCAGGCTGCCGTGCACTCGAGCAGACGGCCTGGGCGGGCGATCGCAGCGCTACGACGATAACTTTTGCGGCACGGGAGACGGCGCGTGGCTCGCGCCGTCGCTTCCGTCGTCACGCATGGCGTTCGAATCGACGCTCTCCGGTGCCGGGGTAGGGCTGCGCGCGCTGCACTACCGCGCTTTCCTCGGCGCTTCACCGGCGGTGGACTGGCTCGAGGTCCACAGCGAGAACTTCTTCGGCGCCGGCGGTTTCGACTTGCATGTCCTCGACCGGGTGCGCTCGCGCTACCCCGTTTCGCTGCATGGCGTCGGTCTCGCGCTCGGCTCGGTTCATCGCGCGTCATCGGTCGACGAGCGCTTCGAGCGACACCTCCAGCGTCTGGCCGCCTTGGTGGCGCGCGTGCAGCCTGCGCTCGTTTCCGAGCACGCATGCTGGGGCACCTACGACGGCCGCCACTTCAACGACCTGCTCCCGCTTCCCTACACCGCCGAGTCGCTCGATTGGGTGACGCAGCGCGTGCTGCGCACACAGGATGCGCTGCGGCGGCCGATCCTGGTCGAGAACGTCTCGTCGTACCTGCGTCATCGCGACGACGCGCTACCCGAGATGCAATGGATCGCGGAGCTCGCGCAGCGCTCCGGTTGCGGCGTGCTGCTCGACGTCAACAACCTCTATGTCAATCAGGTCAACCACGGCAGCGACGCTCGTCGCGCGATCGACGCACTGCCGCGACGCGACACCGTCTTCGAGATCCATCTCGCCGGTCATTCCGTCGCGGGTGACACGTTGGTGGACGATCACGGCTCGCGCGTCGCCGACGCGGTCTGGTCCTTGTACGAATACGCGCTGACGCGATTCGGCCCGGTGCCGACGTTGATCGAATGGGACACCGACGTTCCGGCGCTGGAAGTGCTGCTCGCCGAGGCCGACCAGGCGCGTATCCGCATGCAACCGAGCCATGCCTGACTTCGCGCATCTCCAGAACCAGTTCGCGAACGCGCTCGCCGCACCGCGCAGCGACCAGGTCGACGTGTCGATCTTCGCCGGACCCGAAGAACAGGTGCGCCGGCGCCTTGCCCTCTACCGCGGCAACGTCCAGGCCAACGCCGGCAAGGCGCTGAGCAATGCTTATCCGGTGTGCCGCCAACTGGTGGGCGAGGATTTCTTCGGCGGCCTGGCCAACGCGTACGCAGCGCGCGTGCATTCGACGAGCGGCGATCTGAACGAGTACGGCGATCGCTTCGCGGAGTTCCTCGCCGACTTTCCGCAAGCGTCGCACCTTCCCTACCTGCCGGACGTCGCGCGACTGGAATGGCTCGTGCACCGTGCGCATTACGCGGCCGACGCACCCGCATTCGATGCCAACGTGCTCGCGGGGCTCACGGAGGCAGCCTTTGGTGCATGCACGGCGATGCTCCATCCAGCCTGCGCGCTGATCGACTCGCCGTGGCCGCTCGCGCGCCTGTTCGAGATCCACCAGCCGGACTACGCGGGCGAGTTCAGCGTCGACCTCGACGCGGGCGGAGGCGCCGCGCTCGTTTTTCGTCCGTTGCTGCGCGTGCAGGTGTCGGCATTGAGCACCGGCGCAGCGGTGTTTCTGCGCGCATCGTTCCACGGGCAGGTCATCGTCGATGCGCTCGACGTCGCGCGTCGGGTCGATCCGACTTTCGCGCTCGACCGGGCGCTACCGGAATGGATCGCACAACGTGTGATCGTCGACCTGGCGGCGCCGGCAGCGTAAGTGCCGGCGGCTTCGCCGCGACCAAACGCGAACCCGTTCCGGAGAATGTCATGTCGATTGCCACGCTGTCGCAGCGCATTGCGCAGGCCACCCGCACACCGCTCGCCGTGGGCGCGGACCTGCTCGAGCTTGCCATCCGATTCTATGTGGCGAAGGTGTTCTTCCTGTCGGGCCTTACCAAGATTCGCGACTGGAGCACGACGCTCGCGCTGTTCCACGACGAATACCACGTGCCGTTGCTGCCGCCGGATGTGGCTGCCGCGCTGGGTGCATTTGGCGAGCTCGCGTTTCCAGTGTTCCTCGTCGCCGGTCTCGGCACCCGCTTCGCCGCGCTCGGACTGAGCTTCGTCAACGCTGTGGCGGTGATCTCGTATTGGCAAGTGCTGTCCAGCGCCGCACCGGCGCTTGCTCAGCACGCGTTCTGGGCCACCCTGCTGCTCGTAATCCTGTTTCACGGGCCCGGACGCATCTCGTTGGATGCGTGGATCCTGCGCGGCGGCGCCGGGGCTCCCGATGCGCGAACACTGCCTCGCGGCGATCAGCTAACGGCGACTCGCTGACACGACGCGCCTGCGCTTCGCGCGCCGGTCGTTACGGCTTGCCGTAGTTGGTGGCGAGGTAGTCGACGATCTTCGGGACCTGGTCCGGCGGCACCTGCGCGCCGTACGCCTTGATCATCTTCTGCACCTCGGCTTCCCAGGTCTGGCGGTTCATGAACGGCGAGTTGCTGGGGATGTAGTCGAGGCTGTGGCACATCACGCAGTAACCCTGCACGGCGTCGCGACCCGGCCCCGGCTTGAGCTGTATCGATCCCTCGTCGGCGATGGCCGCGAACGCGCACACGGCGCACACTGCAGCGAGCACGAACCTGGGTTTCATCGGTCGTTCCTCCTCGCTCACGCAACCGTGAGCGCAAGACGCTGCATCACGTTGTTGTGGTATCCGGGCGGATTGAAGATGAGGTCGTTCACCTGCGTCGCGCCCTGGCGGTTGGTGGCGCGTGCCATCACGACGTACGACCCCGCCGCCGGGCGGAAGCTGTAGCGCCACGGCCTGAACGAGAAGCGGCCGAGATCCTCGCCCAGCGTTGCCGCGTTCCAGGTCCGCCCGCCATCGGTCGACACGGCGACATCCGCGATGCCGTATCCACCATCCCACGCCATGCCGCGCACCTCGACGTCTCGTCCGGCAGCGATTCGCTCGCCGTCCTTGATGTTGGTGATCAGCGAATTGACCACCATCTCCGTGATCGGAGTCGAAGCGTCGTTCTCCTGGGTCAGGAAGCGATCGGCGAAGGCGAACTTGCCCTTCGGCACGCGGTAAGCGGTGTTCATCCAGAAGGTCGACAACGGCTTGTCGAGCGCCTCCACGCTCACCAGCTTTTTCATCCAGTAGGTCCCGGTCCATCCCGGCACGATGAGCCTTGCCGGTGCGCCGTTGAGGTGCGGCAGCGCCGCGCCGTTCATCTCCCAGACGATGAGCGTATTTTCGTCCTGCGCCTTCCACACCGGCAGGCTCTTGTGGAAGTCCGGCGTTGCATCGGTGACGCCATGATCGGCGCCGTCGAAGGCGATCTCGACCGCTTCCTTCTTGAGTCCCGCCTTGGCGAGAACGTCGCGCAGCCGCACGCCTTTCCAGCGTGCGTTGCCCATCGCGCCGTAGCCCCATTCCACGCCCGGGACATGCGGATCGGACAGGCCGCGCCGGTTGCCGCTGCACTGGTTCACCGCGACCAGCTCCACCTGCGCGAAACTTTTCTTCAGGTCCTCCAGCGAATACTCGGCCGCGTTGCTGGCGGCCGGACCGCCGACACGCAGACGCCAGGTCACCGGATCGACCTCGGGAATCTGCGAGAGGTGCCAGCGGATGAAAAAGCGGTCGTTCGGCGTGATCGTCGAGTCGAACAGGTCGACCGGCGTCTCGTAGTTCGGCGGTCGATACGACTTGCGGATCAGCGGGACCTTGCCTGACAAAGTCTCCAGGGCCTGCGTCTCGACAGTGCCCGAGGCGAGGCCGGCGGCAAGCGTCTCTCGCCATTGGATGGTGAACAGCGTGCTGCTCGCACCCGCGAGCAGAAACGTGCGACGGTCCATGGCTCCTCCCAGCAGCGCGCGCGGTAGTCCGCGCATTTCGTGCCTTCGACTCAAGGATTTTCAGGCATCGATCCTGGCGCATCGGTGGCAGCCCGCAACAGATCAGCCTTAGGCCCGGTGCGCATAAGCTTAGTACCTGTAGTTCTGTGCTGTTGTCAACTCTGCCGCCGGACATCACGCGAGGCGCGCTCGGAGGGCCGCTACCGCGCTCTTGAGCTCCGCCACCTCGGCGCGAAGCGCCATGAGCTCCTCTTGGAGGGCCTGCACGTCCCCCATGGGAAATGCGCTCGCCGCCGGCGAGCTTGCTCCAATTGCCGGTGCCGGCGGGGCTCCGCTCAGCAAGTGCGCCCAACGATTTTCGCGCTCGCCCGGATGCCGCGGCAACTCCACGACCAGCGTCCCGTTCGGGCGCGATGCGAGCTCCTCCAGGAACGCCTGCACGGCCGATGTGTCGGCGAAGCGATGCAGGCGGTCGGTGTTGATGCGCAACTCGCCGATGGTCTGAGGCCCGCGCAGCATCAGCACGGCGAGCAGCGCAACGGCCTGCGCCGGTACGTTGAGCACGCGCTCGACGTTGTGCGCGTAGCGCATCACGCGTCCACCGCTCGACTCGACGGCCAGCGACAACTCCTTCAAGCGGTCGAGGGCCGCCTGGACCTCGCCTTCGCTGGCCGAGAGGATCGGCTCGCGGCTGGTCTTCTGGTTGCAGCCGGCGACAAGCGCGTTGAGCGACAGCGGATAGGTGTCCGGAACGGTGCGTTGCTTCTCGACCAGTACGCCGAGCACCCGGGCTTCGAGGATGGACAGTTGCGGAACGGACATGCGTCGGGCGCGGTTCGTTTGGGGGACGGCCAGTTTATCCCGGGTGCTGGCAAGCGCCGCGCATGCCGGTAAAACGCGGCCTGTTATCGTGCGATGCGCGGCGCCAAGATCGGCGCCGGCCTGGAGAGTGCTCATGGCCAATGCCCCCGAAGTGACCAACATGGCGCTGTTCTGCGACTTCGAGAACATCGCCCTCGGCGTGCGCGATGCCGACTACGACAAGTTCGACATCGCACGCGTGCTCGAGCGCCTGCTGCTGAAGGGTAGCATCGTGGTGAAGAAGGCGTATTGCGACTGGGAGCGCTACAAGACCTTCAAGGCGCCCATGCACGAGGCGAGCTTCGAGCTCATCGAGATTCCGCACGTGCGCCAGTCGGGCAAGAATTCCGCGGACATCCGCATGGTGGTCGACGCGCTCGATCTCTGCTACACCAAGGCGCACGTGGACACCTTCGTCCTGCTGTCCGGCGATTCCGATTTCTCGCCGCTGGTCTCCAAGCTGCGCGAGAACAACAAGACGGTCATCGGCGTCGGCGTCAAGAATTCGACCTCCGATCTGCTGATCGCCAACTGCGACGAGTTCATCTACTACGACGATCTCGTGCGCGAGAAGAAGAAGGCCGCGGCCCGCAAGAGTCGCAAGAGCACCAAGGCGCCAACACGCAAATCCGGCGTCACCGAAGCAACGGCGGCGACCGAGGCGTCGGCCGTCGATGCGCGCGCGGAGGACAAGCGCAACGAAGCGATCGATCTGGTGATCGAGACCATCGAAGCCCTTCTCGCCGAGCGCGGCGCCGAGGAACGCATCTGGGGCTCGATGGTCAAGCAGGCGCTCAAGCGTCGCAAGCCGGGCTTCAGCGAGTCCTACTACGGCTTCCGTTCGTTCAACAACCTGCTCGAGGAGGTCGCGCGCAACGGCGCGATCACGCTGTCCCCGGACGAGAAATCGGGCGGTTACATCGTGGGGCTGATCGTTCCGGAGGATTGACCGCGCCGCGCAGCTCGACGCGCGGCCACCGGTGCGAACGCCAGCAACGCCATGGCGAGCAGGCCCCATGTTGCCGGCTCCGGAACCGCGACTGCGGGAATCAACGTTCGCGACACGTCCGGCGCGAGCGGCGTGAAGACATCGGTCTGCAAGTTGAGGTTGCCAAGCTGCAGCACGAGGCTCGTGACATCGACGCTTCCGGTGGACACCGACACCACGATCGAGAAGATTCCATCCGCGATTCCCGGCGCACTGACCAGGTTGAAGGTGCTGGATCCGCCGCCGGAGAGCGAGGCGCCGCCGAGGAAGTCCACGGCGCCCGGCTGGTCATAAAAATCGATCCCGAACGCCCGTCCTGGCACCAGTGCGGGCGTCCATGCCGCATCGATTCTTGCCGCATTGAAGGGCAGATCAGCCGTGAAGTCGAAGTCGAACTCCAGTGGCGATCCGGCGGTGAGCAGCGTCGCATCTGCCGGAGCGAGCATCACCAGGAACAGCAGCGGGACAGCGAGCAATCGCGCAACTCTGGAGAAGCGATTCATGAATCCTCCGGAGGCTGGACGGAAAAGCGGGTTGACAACCGAGGCAACATTCGCACCAGGTTGCATGAGGCCTTGATTGCAACGGGAAAGACCCGGCGCGTCGGCAACCAGGACACGTCCGGTGTCAACGGCGTCGATATCCCGGCTGCTCTCTGAGCGGCGAAGCGCAAAAGGACGAGGATAAAGGACAAAGGTGTCCGCCGCCGCGGCTCGGCATTCTGCCGCCCGATGGCGAGGCGGGCCGGTTGTGTTGCCGTCTGCGTTAAAAACGCCCAACCACGATGGCGCACCTTCGCGGCGAACCGGTGACATTGGCGCGGCACCGCTACCCGCGCCTCCAGCCTTTGCTCCCCCTTCGTGCCGTTCCTTTCCCTATGTTGTCGTTCGGGTCTCTTCCGCTTCGTCCTCCTGGACCATCGCCATCAGCCGCTTCGCATCCACCGGCGCTCGCACCTTCGCGTCATTGTCGAAGTAGCAGTAGACGTCGCGTGAGGCTCTGGCGGGAGCTCGCGTCGGCGCGATCCGAATAGCGTCGGGTGCCTCGCCGCCACGACGCCAGCACGCGATGCGCTGCGCGAAGCGCTCGAGCACCCGTTTGGTGTAGCCGCTGACGTACAACTGCTCGTGCCCGTGAAGCCGCACGTACACGAAGTCGGCGGTGACGTCTTCGGCGTACGGCCACTTGCCCGCCGTATCGGCGACGACCAGCGCGATCCGGTGGCGTCGCAGCAGCGCGATGAAACGCGGATCGGCGAACGATTCATGGCGAACTTCCAACGCGTGGCGCAGCTTGCGATGGGCCCCGTAATCCAACGCGGCACGCCCGTCCACCTTGTCGTTGTGTCTGCGAGCGAGCGCCGCTGCGGCATCGGTGTCGCGCGGCAGCAGTGCGAAGAAGTCGGCAAGACGTTGCTCGTCGAAGCGCAGCATCGGCGGCAGTTGCCACAGGAACGGTCCGAGCTTCGCGCGGAGATTGGCGACGCCGGACGCGAAGAAATTCGCCATCGCGGCTTCCACGCCACGCAGCTTGAGCATGTGGGTCACGAAGCGCGGTCCCTTGACCGCGAACACGAAGTTCGCCGGCGTTTCGTCATGCCAGCGCGCGTAGAACTCGGGACGTTGCAGCGAATAGAACGAGCCGTTGATCTCGATGGTCGGAAGCTGCCGCGACGCGTATTCGAGCTCCCGCCGGTGAGCCAGGTCGTGCGGATAGAACACGCCGCGCCACGGCTCGTAACGCCAGCCCGAGATTCCGATGCGGACGGTGCCGATGCGCGGCACGGCCAAGCCTCGCGCGTTGGTCGGTCGGTGGAGGTGGGGCGATAGCGATGGCGATGGGCCGTGGTCGATAGTCGATAGTCGATAGTTCAACCATCAACCATGAACGATCAACCATGAACCATCAACCATCAACCATCAACCATCAACCATCAACGCCCATCGCCGCCTCGCGCGCAGCGCTACTTCCGGCCGTACCGCCCGATGAATTGCGCCTTGCCGAGCTTGTTCGCGTTGATCATGAACCCCACCATCGCCGGCGATGCGTTGGCATCGAGATCGAGCTTGTCGACCTTCAGCGCATAGACGGTGAAGATATAGCGATGGGCCTTGTCGCCCGGCGGTGGGCAGGGGCCGCCGTAGCCGGGCGCACCGTAGTCGGTGCGCGACTGCACCGCGCCGGGCGGCATCTTGTTCGCCGCGGGATCGCCAGCGCCCAAGGGCAACGAAGTGGTGGTCGGCGGGAGATTGAACACGACCCAATGCCACCATCCGCTGCCGGTCGGCGCATCGGGATCGTAAACGGTCACTGCGAAGCTCTTCGTGCCGGCCGGTGCATCCTTCCACTGCAGCGAAGGCGATACGTTCGCGCCCGAACAGCCGAAACCCTTGTACACATGCTGCTCCGTGATCGTCGCGTTCGGCTTCACCTCGATGCTGCGCAGGGTCATCGGAACCGCGCCCGCGTATCCGGCGAGCATCATCATCGCAAAGGACACCAACGTCGCTCGGATCGACTTCATCGTGCTCCCTCGCGCTATCGAGATTGCGCTTATTCATTCGCGCAACGACGTCCATCGGCGCTCGATGCGCCGCCCCGGACTCCGGCGTGTCTGATTCCTGACCTCTGATTCCTGATCCCTGAGCTACACGACCTTCACGTTGATCTCGTAGATGCCGTCGATGTGGCCGGTCATGACATCGCCCGGCACCACGGGTCCGACGTTCTCCGGCGTGCCGCAGTAGATGATGTCGCCAGGGAACAGCTCGTAGTATTGCGACAGGTGTGAAACCTGCTCGGCGACATTCCAGATCATTTTCGCGAGATCGCTCGACTGCTTGGTCTGGCCGTTGACCTTGAGCCAGATCGCCCCCTTGTCGGGATGTCCGAGCTTGCTCGCCGGATGCAGGTGGCTCACCACCGCCGCGTGATCGAACGACTTCCCGATCTCCCACGGCTTCTTCTCGCTGGCCATCATGTTCTGCAGGTCGCGGCGCGTCATGTCGAGGCCGACCGCGTAGCCGAACACGCAGTCGAGCGCCTTGTCGGCCGGGATGTTGCGGCCGCCCTTGCCCAATGCCGCCACCAGCTCGACCTCGTAGTGATAGTTCTTGGTCACCGGCGGATAGTTGTGATCGATGGTGGCGTTCTGCGGCGCGATCTGGATCGCATCGGTGGGCTTCTGGAAAAAGAACGGCGGCTCGCGCGTGGGATCGGACCCCCGCTCGATCGCGTGCGCGGCATAGTTGCGACCCACGCAATAGATGCGTCGCACCTGGAACTTCTGGTTGGTGCCGAGCACGGGGATGTAGGTGCCCTCGCGCGCGAACAGGACGTCGTCCTTCGACTGCGCGACGGCGGGCCCACCCGCCAGTGCGCCGGCCGCGACGGCGGATGTCTTCAGCAGCTTCCTGCGTCTTGCGTCCATGGCTGTGCTCCTCCTCGATTCAGGCGCTCGAGCGCCTTTGCGCGCCATTGTCCATCAATTCGATGAGCCGTTGGGCGTCGCGCGGCGCGCAGGCCTTGGTGTCGTTGTCGAAATAGCAGTAGATGTCGCGCGACGGCAGCCGGGGTGCGGCAACGTTCCCGGCGCGGACCGCGTCCTCCGGCTCGCCGCCGGCGCGCCAGCAGTCGATGCGCTGCTTCCAGCGCTCCAGCGCCGGCTGGGTATAGCCATCGGGATACACGGTTTCGTCTCCGTGCAGTCGCAGGTAGACAAAATCGGCCGTGACGTCTTCCATGTACGGCCAGCGGCCAGCGGTGTCGCCTACCACGGGCGCGACACGGTACTCGCGCAGCAGCGCGATGAACGAAGGATCCCTGAAGCTCGCATTGCGAACTTCGAGCGCGTTGCGGAACGGGCGACCGGCTACGAAGTCGAGCGCTGCGCGTCCCTCCACCTTGCCGTCGTGCTTGCGCGCGAGCGCGGCCGCTTCATCGCTGTCGTGCGGAAGCTGCGCCAGGAAGCGCTCGATCAGGTCGGGGTCGTAGCGCAGTGACGGCGGCAGTTGCCAAAGGATTGCACCGAGCTTGACGCCAAGGCGCGCGATACCCGAAGCCACGAAGTTCGCGATCGGCGTTTCCGCCCGATCGAGCTTGAGCACGTGGGTGATGAACTTCGGCGCTTTCACGCTGAACACGAAATCGTCCGGCGTTTCGTCGTGCCAGCGCGCGAAGCTCTCCGGCTTCTGCAGCGAGTAGAACGAGCCGTTGATCTCGATGCTGGTGAGCGCGCGCGAGGCGTACTCGAGCTGGCGCTTCTGCGGCAGCTTGTCGGGGTAGAAGACGCCGCGCCACGGCTCGTACACCCAGCCCGAGACGCCGATGCGAACATCTCCGAGGGCGCGGTCGTATTCGACGATGTGCTCCTGCCAGGGTGCGGGTCGATCGTGTCGATTCTAGCGCCGTGCGGGCTTCGCCGCGAAACGCCCGACCAACTTGGCTCCGCCGGTGGCCGTTCAGCTACTCGGGGTGTACGTGTTCGTGCAGGAACGCCCGGACCGATGCAAGAAACTCCGGGCGCGCAAGAGCATTGTTGTGCGTGGCGCCTTCGATGATGACCAACCGGAAATCGGCGAGGATCGCGCGGAGCTCCTCGAATTGCGCGCGGTACGGATCGCGGCTCCCGACCACGCCGAGCACGGGAACGTTCAGAGCAGCAAGCTGCGCATCGGTGATCGCCTGTGTGGCGCTGGACCTGCGCACCGCGGCCAGATCAAGCGTGTCGTTGCCGGCGAGGATCGCGCGCGAGCGCTCGCGCAGTTGATCTTCGGTCGGACGATTGCGACCCTTGGGCCACAAGCGCAGGAGCTGATCGTGCAGAGTGCCGGCTTCGAGCTCGCGCGCTTCGCGCTCGATGCGCTCGTCGTCATCGCGCGTCCAGTTGCGGCGCCCCGGCGCGCCGCCGAGGATCGCAGTGAGGAATCTATCCGAATGCATAGCAAGCAACTTCGCGACGATGTGGGCGCCGAGCGAGTAGCCGAGTACATGCGCTCGATCGATGCGCAGGCCATCGAGCAGTCGCACGAGATCGTGTCCCATCTCGATGCCGTATCGCGCAGGGTCGTGCGGCTTGCCGCTGCTGCCATGGCCGCGCAGGTCGAAACCGATCGCGCGATGCGACGCCGCGATCGCGTCGAAGAATCCCGACGCGACGTACTCGCGCTCGAAATCACCGGTGAACGAATGCACGAGAATCACCGGCGCGCCGGATCCGCGCTCGACGTAGCGGATCG
>DATKLH010000054.1:0-6710 GCA_035542515.1 Casimicrobiaceae bacterium | reverse complement strand
AATGTCGGCGCCTACGTCGGAGTCTCGGTGCTCACCCGGCAGACCGTCGCCGAGCAAGCGCAAGCCGCACGCTTCGTCGACGCCATGCGGCGCGGCAACGATGCGGCAGAGATCCACGCGTGGAAAGGGACCGCCTCGTTGCCCGAACTTCGGGCCCTGCTCGGCCGGTTCCTCGGCGGCGAGCGTGCGGATGCGGCCCTTGCCGCCTATGCGGCTCGCCGCGGTTTCCCTTCGGCGGCGGCGCTGCCTGGCGACGCCGGCCTCGTGCAGTTCGCGGAGCGGGAGCTCGCAGGCGCGATCGGTGGGGCGTCGGCGAGGATCATGGTCGCTTCCGCAGTGCGCGAGGACGAGCTTTCCGTCGACGAGCTGCGATCGATGCTTGACGAGGCTTCGCAGGCGATCGCGTACAGCCACGAGCTCGAGAAGAAGTCGCGGGAGCTCGTTGCCGCGACCCAGGAGCTGCAAGCGGCCAACGAGCGGCTGCGCGAGTTCGACCGGCTGAAGGACGACTTCGTCTCAACCGTCACACACGAGTTGCGCACGCCGCTGACGGCCATCCGCGCCTCCACCGAGATCCTGCACGATAACCCGGACCTCGACGCCGGCGAGCGCCAGAGATTCCTCGCGACGATCCTCACGGAAAGCGAGCGTCTGACGCGGCTCATCAATCAGGTGCTCGATCTCGCCAAGCTCGAATCCGGCCGTGCGGAATGGCGCGTGTCGCGCGTTGACCTCAAGTCGATCGTCGAAGATTCGCTCGGCGCGACACAGCAGTTGTTTCACCGAAGAAACGTCGCGGTCGAGGCGCGGCTTCCGGAGCGCGTTCCCGCGGTCGACGGCGACCGCGACCGGCTGGTCCAGGTGCTGATCAACCTGTTGTCGAACGCGGCCAAGTTCGTGCGGCCCGGCGAGGGAAAGGTGACGGTCGAGCTCTGTGCACGCGACGGCGCGCTACGTGTGGCCGTCGCTGACAATGGTCCCGGCATCCGTACCGAGGACCAGCGATTCATATTCGAGAAGTTTCGTCAATCCGGCGACGCGATGACCGACAAGCCGCCGGGCACGGGACTCGGTCTGCCCATCAGCCGACAGATCATCGAGCACCTTGGCGGCCGCCTCTGGGTGGAGAGCCGCCTGGGCTGCGGCGCGACGTTCATCTTCGAGCTGCCGATCGCGCGCGTGCGCGCGAGCGCGGAGGTGGTCCCCGGTGATGCCGATGCGGGATGACGACGCCGCGACCGCGGCAAGGGTGGGCGCGATACGGGAGGGCGGATGAGCAAGCGAATTCTAATCGCCGACGACGAGCCCAACATCGTCGTATCGCTCGAGTTCCTGATGCGGCGCGCGGGCTACGAGACGTCGGTGGCAAGCAACGGCCAGGAAGCACTGGACTTCGCGCAGTCCTGCCTGCCGGATCTGGTTCTGCTCGATATCATGTTCCCGGTGAAGAGCGGCTACGAAGTCTGTCAGCGGCTCAAGACCGATCCGCGAACGCGCGGGATCAAGATCGTCGTGCTTTCCGCGAAAGGTCGCGACGTCGAAATCGCGAAAGCGCTGGAGCTGGGCGCCGACGCCTTCATCACTAAGCCGTTCTCGACGCACGAGCTGGTCGCCAAGGTCAAAGAGATCCTCGGCGAATGAAACCGGCCGCCTGGTGGCTGGCAATACCCGCGGGTGCAAGCGCGCTCGCCATGCTGGCGCTCGGCGGTATCGCGTTGTGGACCGATCTCGGTGAAAGCGAGCGCGACACGCTGGTCGCGTTGCTCACGGTTCCGCGCATCGCTTTGATCACACTGTTTGCGCTGCTCGTCGCCGCCATCGTTGTACTGTCGGTGGTGCGTTCGATCGCTCCCCTGGAGCGAACCGCGCGCGATATCGCCGAACGCACTCGCCTGGTCGCGCGCGGCAATCCGGAGTACCGCATGCCGCTCGAAGATGCGCACGCGCTGCGCGAGATCGCGGAAGCGATCAACGATCTCGCGGAGGTGCGTTCGCAATTGCTGCGCGACGTCGCGACCACGGTTGCGCAAGCGAAGGCGCGGGTCGAGCAGGAGCGCGAGCGCCTGGCCGCGTTGATCGCCGAGCTCGAGCAGAGCGTTCTGGTCTGCAACCGCGACGGACAGGTGCTTCTGTACAACGCGGCAGCAGAGGCGCTGCTCGGCGCGCGCGCAACCCTGCATGACGCGGGCGAGCTGGGCCTTGGCCGCTCGGTCTATGGCATCCTCGATCGGGCGGTGATCCAGCACGCCGTCGAAGCGCTCGAGCGTGCGGTGGAGCGCGGCGACCGGCAAGGCACGCCGTTCGTGACCGCCACCAGCGACGGGCGGCTGCTTCGCATACAGGCCGCGCCCGTGGTGCGCACCGAAGCGGTGGATGCATTGAAAGGCGAGCTGGTGGGCTACGTGCTGCTGCTCACCGACGTCACGCAAAAGGTCGAAAGCGACGCCACGCGCGTCGCACTGTTCCAGGGTTTGGTCGAATCGACGCGCGCTGCGCTTGCGAACATCCGCGCCGCGATCGAGAACCTCACCGAGAATCCACAGCTCGATGCTCCGCAGCGCGCGCGCTTCGCGACCATCATCCAGGACGAAGCGGTGCGACTGTCGGAGCGCCTGCATCGTCTCGGCACCGAAGCCGCCGGCGAGCTCAAGGCGCGCTGGCCGCTCGAAGACATGCGCGGGGAGGATCTGTTGACGCTCGCGCGCAGCCGCATCGAGCGACGTATCGGGCTGCCAACCAAGCTCGACGCTGTCGACGAACGCCTGTGGCTGCGCGTGGACAGCTTCCCGGTCGCGCAAGGGCTTTCCTACCTCGCGCAGCGACTGCAGGAGGAGTTCCAGATCCGCGAGTTACGCTTTCGCTTGTTGCCCGCAGGCGGCCACGCCCAGCTCGATGTGCTGTGGCTCGGGCCACCGTTGTCGTCGGAAACGGCGTTCGCGTGGCAAAGCGATCCGTTTCATCGTGGCGGCGAGGACAGTGCGCTCACCCTCGCTCAGGTCGTCGAGCGGCATGGCGGCGAAGCATGGTATCAGCGCGACGTACCGGCGCAGCTCAATTACTTCCGCTTCCTGTTCCCGCTGGCCGGCTCGCGCGAGGCGGTCGCGCAACGCCATGCAGGCAGCCGGCCCGAGTTCTACGACTTCGACCTGTTTCGCGGCGCGCCGGCGACGCGCAGTCTGGACGACACCGCGCTGCTCGACCTCGCGTACACGGTGTTCGACACCGAGACCACGGGCCTCGACCCGGTCGCCGGCGACGAGATCATCGCCATCGGGGCCGTCCGCATCGTCAATGGACGCATCCTCAAAGGCGAGAGCTTCCAGGTTCTGGTCGATCCGCGTCGTCCTCTGTCGCAAACCTCGATCGCCGTGCATGGCATCACGCCGCAGATGCTGCTCGGGCAACCCACGCTCGACCAGGTGTTGCCGCGGCTTGCGCGGTTCGCCGAAGACACCGTGCTGGTAGGCCACAACGCCGCGTTCGACATGCGCTTCCTGCAGCTCAAGGAAGGCCAGACCGGCATCGTGTTTCGGCAACCGGTGCTCGACACCCTGCTGCTCTCGGCGATCGTGCACCCGGCGCAGGCGTCGCACGCGCTGGAGGATATCGCCACGCGCCTGGGGGTCGAAGTCGTGGGGCGGCATACCGCGGTGGGCGACGCATTGACCACCGCCGAGGTGTTCGTGCGGCTGATTCCGCTGCTCGTGGCGCAAGGCATCAAGACGCTGGGTGAAGCGCGGGCCGCATCGCAGCGCACCTATTACGCGCGCGTACACTACTGACGGCGCCACGCGGGGGAGCTCTGCAGCGGCAGCCACGTTGCCAAGCGAGGCCCGGTTACGGATAATCGGCGCCTCCTCCGACCGCCACGACGCTCGCCGCCTTCGCGCGAGCGGAGCCCTGACGCGCCGATGATGGCTGACGATACGATCCTCGAGACCCGCGGCCTGACCAAGGAGTTCAAGGGCTTCGTCGCGGTCAAGAACGTGGCGCTGCGCGTGCGCCGCGGCTCGATCCATGCGTTGATCGGCCCCAACGGCGCAGGCAAGACCACCTGCTTCAACCTGCTCACTCACTTCATCGTTCCCACGCGCGGGCAGATCTTCTTCAACGGCAGCGAGATCACCGGATCGGCGCCCTCGCGCATCGCGCGGATGGGCCTGGTGCGCTCGTTCCAGATCTCCGCGGTGTTCCCTCACTTGAGCGTGCTCGAAAACGTGCGGATCGCGCTGCAACGCAAGCGCGGCCACTCCTTCGACTTCTGGCGCGCGGAGCAGACGCTGCACGCTCTCGACGCGCGCGCACGCGAGCTGCTCGACGATGTCGGGCTTGCGGCCTTCGAGAAGGCCACCGCCGGCGAGCTCGCCTATGGTCGCAAGCGAGCGCTGGAGATCGCCACCACGCTCGCGCTCGATCCGGAGATGATGTTGCTCGACGAGCCGATGGCGGGCATGGGACACGAGGACATCGATCGCGTTTCGGCCCTGATCAAGCGCGTGTCGGCGAATCGCACCATCCTGATGGTCGAGCACAATCTTTCGGTGGTTGCGACCCTGTCGGATTTCATCACCGTGCTCGCGCGCGGCGAAGTGCTCGCCGAAGGCGTCTACGCGGAGGTCTCGAATCATCCGAAGGTCGTCGAGGCCTATCTGGGGACGGCCCATGCCTGAAGCAGTCGCACAACGCGAGCGCGCACCCACCGGTACCGCACCGATGCTGGCGGTGCGCGACCTCAATGCCTGGTACGGGGAATCGCACATCCTGCATGGCGTGACCTTCGACGTGGCGCAAGGCGAGGTCGTGACCCTGCTGGGCCGCAATGGCGCAGGCAAGACCACTACGCTCAAGTCCGTCATGGGCGTTGTCGGGCGGCGCGAAGGCTCGATCGTCTTCGAGGGTCGTGAAACGGTGCGATTGCCCTCGAATCGCATCGCGCGGCTGGGCATCGCATGGTGTCCGGAGGAGCGTGGGATCTTCGCGAGCCTCAACGTCGAGGAGAACCTGCTGCTGCCGCCGCAGGTCGCCACGGGCGGATTGAGCGTCGCGCAGATCTACGAGCTCTTTCCCAACCTGCGCGAGCGCCGGCGCAGCCAGGGCACGAAGCTGTCGGGCGGCGAGCAGCAAATGCTGGCGATCGGGCGCATCCTGCGTACCGGTGCGCGCCTGCTGCTGCTCGACGAACCCACCGAGGGCCTCGCGCCCGTTATCGTGCAGCAGATCGGCCATACCATACGCAAGCTCAAGCAGAGCGGCTTCACCATCCTTCTGGTGGAGCAGAATTTCCGCTTCGCATCGACAGTGGCCGATCGTCACTATGTCGTGGAGCACGGTAAGGTGGTCGACATGATCGCCAACGCCGATCTCGAAGCCAGCATGGGCAAGCTTAAGGAGTATCTGGGCGTGTAGAAGACGACAAGGCTGGACGTGTAGAAGACGATGCGGTTCACACTGAGGAGAGCACACATGCAATTGATCAAAAAAACATGGGTTGCAGCGGCGCTGGCTGCTGCGTTGGCCGGCACGGCGCAGGCGCAGATTTCCGACAACATGATCAAGATCGGCATCCTGTCGGACATGTCGAGCCTCTACACCGATCTTGCCGGCGCGGGCTCGGTGGTCGCGGCGCACATGGCGGTCGAGGACTCGGGCATCGAGAAGCGCGGCTACAAGGTCGAGTTCGTGTCCGCCGACCATCAGAACAAGGCCGACGTCGGGAGCAACATCGCGCGCCAGTGGTACGACGTCGACAAGGTGGACGTGATCGTCGACGTGCCCAACTCCGGGGTCGCGCTGGCGGTGAGCGGCATCACCAAGGAAAAGGGCAAGGTCTTCCTCGCCGTGGGCCCCGGAACGTCGGATCTCACCGGCAAGTCGTGCTCGCCCAACACCATCCACTGGGCCTACGACACGTGGATGCTCGCCAACGGGACGGGAACCGCGCTGACCAAGCAGGGCGGCGACACCTGGTTCTTCATCACCGCCGACTACGCCTTCGGCCAGGCGCTCGAGCGCGACACGACGGCGGCGGTGCAAAAGAACGGCGGCAAGGTGCTCGGCGACGTGAAGGCTCCGCTCAATACGCAGGACTTCAGCTCCTTCCTCCTGCAGGCGCAGGCGTCCAAGGCGAAGATCATCGGTCTCGCCAACGCCGGAGGCGACACGACCAACTCGATCAAGCAGGCGGCCGAGTTCGGTATCGTGAAGGGCGGCCAGAAGCTCGCGGGACTGCTGGTGTTCCTCACCGACATCCACGCGCTGGGACTGAGCACCGCGCAGGGCCTCGTGTTCACCGAGACGTTCTATTGGGACATGAACGACCAGACGCGCGCGTTCGCCAACCGTTTCGCGCCGCGCGACAAGGGCATTCATCCGACCATGATTCACGCCGGCGTCTATGCGGCGGTCCTGCATTATCTGAAGGCGGTCGAAGCGCTCAAGAGCGACGACGGCACCAAGGTGGTCGCCAAGATGAAGGAAATGCCCACCGATGATCCGTTGTTCGGCAAAGGCAGTATCCGCGTCGACGGTCGCAAGATCCATCCCGCGTACCTGGTCGAAGTGAAGAAGCCGTCGGAATCGAAGAAGCCGTGGGACTACTACAAGGTGATTGCGACGATCCCGGCCGATCAGGCGTTCCGGCCAATGAGCGACGGAGGATGTTCGTTGGTGAAATGACGCATGCGCGACTGGCCGTTGCGCGAGCAGGGCTC
>DATKLH010000053.1:0-3828 GCA_035542515.1 Casimicrobiaceae bacterium | reverse complement strand
TGCGCGGGAGCGGCCACTTCAGCTTCGGGCATCCCTACGAGGACGATCCGGCGGAGGTGCTGCAATTCGACTGTCTGGATTGATTGCCTCGATTACGCCGACCAAAGGCGTAGATGGCAGTTAGCAGTTGGTAGTTAGTGTGCCTACGATGTACGGCCGCAATGCAACGCAGCAGCTGTTGCGCGCGCCAGCGCACACTGACTGCCAACTATCATCGACCAACCGCGCTTTTCGACGAGCTGCGCCGTTCGAATAGCTCGCAGGAGGCCAGCATGCGCTACCGCCACGATCCCCACGGCCTGCGCCTCCCGATCAAGCTCGACGCGACGACCAACGGTGAATTCGCGCCGATTCCGCTCGAGAGCGTTCATCGCCACGCGCGCCATCTCGCGCTGAGCAACGCCACCGTGCACGCCAAGCGGCTCGCGATGGGTCGACGCGCGTTCCTCGTGTCGGCGTGTGGAGCGGCGACGACGCTGCTCGCGATGAACGCCGCCTATGCGGCCAGCGGGCGGCGCGGAGGCTATTTCGACCTCGAACCCGAAGCCGCACTCGAGCTTCCGGTCGCCCGCTCGACGCTGGATCGCGAAGACTTCATCTTCGACGTGCAAGGCCACTTCGTGAATCCGACTGGCGCGTGGACGCGCGCCCTGAGCGCGGGCGCGCAGCCGCTCACATTCGCCACCGACGACAAGCGCTGCGATGCGTTCCGAGGTCCGGGGCACCTGGATTACCTGCGCTGCATCGGTCCCGACCAGTTCGTGAAGGACGTCTTCCTCGACTCCGACACCGATCTGATCGTCCTGTCGTTCGTGCCTTCCACGCGCCAAGGCGAGCCGCTCAAGATCGAGGAGGCCGCGGCGACTGCACGCATCGTCGAGCAGCTGCAGGGGACGCACCGCGTCCTGCTCCACGGACGCGTCAATCCCAACCAGGATGGCGATCTGCAGGACATGGACATGCTCGCGGAGCGCTATCGCATCGCGGCATGGAAGACCTACACGCAGTGGGGACCCGACGGCAGGGGCTACTTCCTCGATGACGATCCCGGACTCGCGCTCATCGAAAAGGCGCGCAAGCTCGGCATCAAGACCATCGCGGTCCACAAGGGGTTGCCGTTCGGCCCGAAGTCCTACGAGCATTCCACGTGCATCGACGTGGGTCGGGTCGCGAAGCGCTTTCCCGACGTGAACTTCCTGATCTACCACTCGGGCTTCGTTGCCGAAAAGACCGAGGGTGCTTACGACCCCAAGCGCACCGATGGCATCGACGCGCTGGTGACGAGCCTGCGCAGCAACGGCATCAAGCCGGGTGCGAACGTCTACGCCGAGCTCGGTTCGACATGGCGGTTCCTGATGCGCGATCCCACCGCCGCCGCGCACGCTCTAGGGAAGTTGTTCGATGCGGTGGGCGAGAACAACGTGCTATGGGGCACCGACTCGATCTGGTACGGCTCGCCGCAGGACCAGATCCAGGCATTCCGCGTCTTCCAGATCTCCGACGAGCTCGTCGCGAAGCATGGGTACCGCAGGATCACGCCGGAGATGCGCGCGAAGGTGTTCGGGCTCAACGCATTGCGCATCTATCCGGTCGCCGAGGACGTGCTGAAGCAGCATTTGCCCAGGGACGCCGTGCAGACCAAGCGCGCCGACTATCGCGAACACGCGGATCCGTCGTTCACGACCTACGGGCCCAAGACGCGTCGCGGCTTCCTGAACCTGCTCGCTCGCAGCTAAGCAGCCCCGTCCTGGCGCGACGCCGGGAGCGCTTTCACGAGTCGCAGGATCTCCGCGAAACGCGGGTCGGCGGCATCGCGCATCCACTCGAACAGCACCGTCTCGGTCCCGGCGACGATGCAGCCCGCGCTCGCAAGTCGTTGCAGCGCGAAGGCGCGATCGGCGTCGCGTTCGGGCCGCGAGGCGACCGCATCGGCGGCGACGAATACCTCGAATCCGACGTCGAGCAATCCCAATGCGCTCTGCAGGACGCAAACATGCGTTTCCATGCCGGCCACTACGATTTGCGAGCGTCCCGTCGAACGCAGGCGTGCGACGAAATCGCCGTCGCCAGCGGCGGAAAAACCTGACTTGCGCATTACGCACGATGCATCGACGCGCGCCGCGAGTTGCGGCAGCAGCGGTCCGATGTGGTCGGGGACGTGCTCGGTGGCGAAAACAGGCAAGTCGAAGGCCGCCGCGGCCGCGATCAGTGCTTCGCAGCGGGCAACGATCGCCTGATGATCGCGCACGTGCGGCGCCAGGCGTTGCTGGACGTCGACGATGAGCAGCAGCGCGCGATCGCGATCGATCCTGCGTCGGCGCGGGTCCTCCGCGATGGCGTTCGTTGGCACGGCAACACGTTGAATTGGATCGGCAAGAGCCACTATAGCGCGCGCTCCCGGCTCGCTCATGTCCGACGAGGGAACCGGCAGAGCCGATGTCGCTCCAATCCTGCGGCGCGTTTGCTCGAGGCGAGAGTGGCGCGCGCCCGTTCCCGTCGTCGCATGGTTCCGCGTATGTCGCCCGAGTGCTCGTTCTGCCGTCGTTCCAACCCTCCGGATGCCAGGTTCTGCAATGCCTGCGGCTCGCCGCTGAACCTGCGGCCTTGCAGCCAATGCGAAGCGATCAACGACCGCGCTGCACCGGCGTGCCATCAATGCGGGGCGAGCCTGATCGAACCGGTCGAGGAGGGGGCACCAGCCGTTGAGATCGAATCCGCAGCGTCGCGCAGCGAATCTGTCCAAGGGGCCGCAACAGCCGAACTCGAAACCACGGCGTTGCCCAGCGAGCTTGTCGAGGAGCCCGCGGCAGTCGCGCTCGAAACCCATGCCGGTAGCGAGTCGGCCGAGCAGGTCACGGCGGTCGAACCTCAATGCACGGCTTTGCCGTCCGAGGCGGGTGCGAAGCTCGGCCCGGCCGTCGAAGTTGCATCGACGTCGGCCGACGCTTTCGCTGCAGGGGAGCTCGAATCCACAGCGTCCCGCACCGAGCCGATGCTCTCCGGCGATCCGGCGTGGCTCGATGATGAGGGCGCGCTGCCGCCCGCGCATCGCATGGAGGATCCGGAGGCTGTCGCGGCGCGAACATCGCCTCCGCTGGCACTGAACATCGGCAGCGGCAACGACCCGCCCTGGGTCAGCGAGGCGGGCGCATTGCCACTCGCACCGCCAAGCCGACGTGCGCGCGGCGGATGGCGTACTTTCGCAACGGCTGCGGTCGGGGCGTTGCTCGTGGTCATTGCTGCGGCAGGCGCGGGTTATGTGCTTCAGCACCGCGATCATCTGGTGGGGCAGCGCAGTAATGCCGCATCTCCGCCACCGTCCCAGTCGTTTGCCGCGCGCACCTCGGAAGCGGGTGCATCGGTGATCAAGCTGGCAGCAGGCGTGGACGAATCTACCGCACGTACCGCGCGTGCCACACAGGATGCGCTCGACAAGGGCCTTGCGATTCCGGCAACGACGACACCTGCCGCGAACACCAATCCTGCAGGCATGCCGCAAACGCAAGCGCCGCAGCGACAGTCGATTCCATCGTTGCCGACGAAGCATCCGCAAGACCAGGCACCCAAGCGCACGCCTTCGTCGTCGACGTCGAAGCCGCATGCCGCGACCGTCGCACCATCGATGCATCGGCCCGGTACGCTCGATCGTTCCGTGAGCGATTCCGGTGATTCGATCGCGTCGCCGCAGCCTCCTGCGTCCGAGGATGCACGCGCAGCATCGCTATCCGGTCGCGCGCTCGCGCAGGTGCCCCGCTCCAGGCGTGGCAGGCCGGTGCGATGCTCCCGAGTCGACAAGGGTGTGGTGATCTGCGACGCCGTCGACCCGAC
>DATKLH010000052.1:0-3569 GCA_035542515.1 Casimicrobiaceae bacterium | reverse complement strand
GTCGCAATGGACCGCCGCGTCGCGGCCGCGCGCGACGCTGACCGCGATCTCGCAACTGTCGTCGATTGCGATGGGTCGGTGGGTGAGCGCGTGCGGCGCGACCGGAACCAGCGCGAAAGCAGGGATCTGCGACCCGAGGATTGGACCGCCCGCCGAAAGCGCATACGCCGTCGACCCGGTCGGTGTGGTGACGATGATGCCGTCGGCACGCATCGCGTACACGAAGCGGCCGTCGATCTCCACGGCGTACTCGATCATCGTTCCCGACCCGCCGCGGTTCACCACCACGTCGTTGAGCGCGAGCGCGCTGCTCGTCTGGCCCTCCGGCCGCTCGATCCGCGCGGCGAGCAGCGTACGCGCCTCCTCGGTATATCGACCTTCGAGGATCGCCTCGACGGCGGGCTCCATGCTCGCCAGCGGAATGTCGGTCAGGAAACCGAGGCGGCCCAGGTTGACACCGATGAGCGGAACATTGTGTAGTGCAAGTCGCCGCGCGATCGAGAGCATCGTCCCGTCGCCGCCCAGCACGATCGCGAGGTCGATGTCGTTGCCGAGCTGATCGGCGTCGACTGCCGGCGCACCGGGCAGCGTGGCGTACTGCGCCGTCTCCGACTCGGTCACCAGGTCGTGCCCGCGCGCCGCGAGAAGTGCCGCGAGCCGGGCCAGCGGCTCGGCAAGCCCCGGCGTTCCCATACGTCCGACCAGCCCGATGCGGCGGAATCGATGCGGCATGGCGGCGATTAAACCATAGGGCGCAGGCCGCGCTGAGCCGGCCGTTCGGCCAATCGCGGCGTCCCGTACGGGCATGCAATGCGGACGCGTCGCGCACGGTAAGATAGCGACATGCTGGACGCCCGCGCCCAACACCTGCTCAAGACACTGGTCGAGCGCTACATCGCCGAGGGTCAACCGGTGGGCTCGCGCGCGCTGTCGAAGCAGTCCGGGCTCGAACTGTCGCCGGCGACGGTGCGCAATGTCATGGCCGATCTCGAGGAGCTCGGATTCATCGCGAGTCCGCACGCCTCGGCGGGGCGCGTACCCACGCCGCGCGGCTACCGCTTCTTCGTCGACACGCTGATGGTCGTGAAGCCGCTCGAGCAGCAGGAGATCCGGCGCCTGCAGGGCGAGCTCGCCGCGGAGCGACCGCGCCAGATCGTGTCCGCGGCCGCGTCGCTGCTCTCGCAGCTCACCCAGTTTGCCGGTGTGGTGATGACGCCGCGTCGCGTCGAGCCTGCGTTTCGTCATCTTGAGTTCCTGCGGTTGTCGGATCGGCGCGTCCTCCTGATCCTCGTCTCGCCGCGCGGCGACGTGGAGAACCGCATCCTGCATGCCGATCGCGCGTACACGACCTCCGAGCTGATCGAAGCGAGCAACTTCTTCAACATGAACTTCGCCGGACAGCCGTTCTCGGTGATCCGCTCGCGGCTGGCCGACGAGTTGCATGCGCTGCGCGAGGACATCGCGAAGCTCATGAGCGCCGCGGTGGATGCGGGCGAAGGTGCGCTCGACAGCAGCGAGGGCCTGCTCGTGAGCGGCGAGAGGAACCTGTTGAACGCGGAGGACCTCGCGTCCAACATGGAACGCCTGCGGCGCCTGTTCGATCTGTTCGAGCAGAAGACTTCGCTTCTGCACCTGCTCGATACCGCGCACAAGGCGCACGGCGTGCAGATCTACATCGGCAACGAGTCGGGGCTCGTGCCGCTCGACGAGTGCAGCGTGATCACCGCGCCCTACGAGGTGGACGGCGAGCTGCTCGGCACACTGGGTGTGATCGGCCCCACGCGCATGGCCTACGAGCGCGTGATCCCGATCGTCGACATCACGGCGAAGCTGCTGTCCAACGCGCTCTCGCGCGAGCTCGCCGAAGACTAGGCCTGGCGACGGCCTGATCCGCGCGTGCAGCATCCGACATCACTTTCGGGTCGCTTGCCGCGCGCAAGCGGCCGCGAAGGCAGCCATGCAGCGCGACGATGAGCGAGGCGGCGACCCGGATGGCTACATGCGCTGCATGCGGAGCGGTGCGCGCCGGTCCCTACTGCCAGAGTTGCGGTCAGGCGAGCGCGCAAGCGCAGCGCCCGTTGCGCGAGATCGTCACCGGGCAAACCGGCAGGATCGTCCACACGCTCGCAACCCTGCTGCGCCATCCGGGCGAGCTCGCGCGACAGATCGACGAAGGCCGCGATCGTCGCGCGGTGCGTCCGCTCACACTGCTGCTGAACCTGGTGCCGTTGTTCTTCCTGATTGGTGGCGGCGTGGGTGGCTTCAACGCCAAGGCGTTCATGGACACCGACCCGTCCGGACGACTCACCGCGCATCTTGCGCAACGCAGCCGGGCGCTCGACGTGCCGCAGCTGGTGGTGCAGGAACGCGTCGAGCAACGCTTTCGCACGGTGTATTCGCTGCTGGTGGTCGTGCAAGCCTTCGCGTACGGTTGTGCGATCGGCTTGCTCGAGCGCCGCAAGCACAAGTCGTGGGCGACGCATTTCGCCGCGGCGATCCATTATCTCTGCTTCAGCTTCCTTGCCGCGACGGTCGTGTTCGGAGCCGGACGCTTGATCGGTGTGGACAGCGCGACCAATGGGTTCGCTGCGCTGGTCCTCTATGCCGCGGCAGTGTCGTACATGAGCGCGACGTTGCGCGGTGCGTACGATGAGCCCGTGCCGGTCGCCATCGCCAAAGGCGTCGCGCTGCTGTTGTTCGGGTACGTGGTCGCTGTGCTGTTGTCGGTAACCGCGCTGCTGATGGCGCTGTATACGGTCTGAATCGAGTGGCCTTGCGACCCCACGTGCTGTTTGCCCACCGTGCGCCGGCGCGCATCGGCGCTTTGCTTGGGGGACGGGCACGAGCACGCACTGCCGGTGTAGCGCACGTCAGCGGCTTGCTTGCGCTCGTGGGTCCGGTAACGCCGGCTGCGCCATCAACGCACTATGCGCATGCTCGCGACCAGCGTTAGCGCACAGAACGCGTGCGCCATGTGCGGCGTGCCGCTGGCGGGCCCGTATTGCCAGGCGTGCGGCCAACCCAGCACCAGCGCGCAACGGTCGTTCCGCGAGGCGGTGCTGGGCCACACCGGACGGCTCGCGCATACGCTGAAGCTGCTCCTCCTCCAGCCCGGCGAGCTCGGCCGCGAGATCGTCGAAGCGCGCGATCGCCAGTCCGTGCGGCCGCTCACGCTTCTCCTCAACCTGATCGCGGTGTTCTTCCTGGTCGGGGCGCCGGGAACGTTCACGCCTTCCTCGCTTGCGGAGGGTGACCCGAGCGGACGAGCAGCCGCACAGATCGAAGCGCGTGCCGTGCACCAAGGTGTATCGCGTGAGGTGACGCTGGAACGGCTCGACCGGCGTTTCCAGTCGCTCTACTCCGTGCTGATCCTGCCCTCGGCGTTCGTGTACGGCGGGGTGCTGTGGCTTCTGCATCGGCGCAGCGGCCTGTCGTGGCTCGTCCATCTGGCCGGCGCGGTGCACTTCCTCGCCTTCCTGTTCATAGTGTGGTCGGTCGTTTTCCTTGGCGCGCGCCTTCTGCACGTCACGGCGATCCGCAACCCGGTGGTGATCGGGCTCACGATCGTC
>DATKLH010000051.1:0-4165 GCA_035542515.1 Casimicrobiaceae bacterium | reverse complement strand
GCTCGTGTCGATCGTCCAGATAGCTGTTGAACAGGCACACGGCGATCGATTCGATGTTCTGTCCGCGAAAGCGGGCGAGCGCGTCGTCGATATCCGCGCACTGCAGTGGTTCGCATTCCGCGCCGGTACGATCGAGCCGACCCCGCACCGGGCGGCGCAGCGACCTCGGAACCAGCACCGGTGGGTAAGGGTCGCGGTGCTTCCACGGGTCCTCGCGCTGTCCGCGGCGTATTTCCAGGGCGTCGCGAAACCCTTCCGTGGTTATGAGCGCGGTCGTCGCTCCCTTGCCCTCGAGCACGGTATTGGTGGCAATCGTCGAGCCGTGCACGAACATCGTGCAACGCTCGAGCAGCTCGCGCGTGGTCAACGCTTCGCGCGCCGCGGCACGGTCGAGAGCGCGTATCACACCTTCGCTCGGATCCTGCGGTACGGTGGGCACCTTGAGCACGCGCAGGCTGCGATCGGGCGCGAGCAGCACGAGATCGGTGAACGTGCCCCCGATATCGACGCCTACGCGCCAAGCCTTCGCTGTGGATGACGGCATCACGCAGCGATGCTCGAGCCGGGTTGGGCGAGGGCGTGACCGATGCGCGCGGCGTACTGCACCAGCATCGGCGCGGTCCGCGTGATCCAGGGACGAGTCATCCGGTACAGTGGCAAGGCGATGCACAGGCCCGCCGCGACACCCGCTCGAGGAGTCCCGATCGGGATCGAGGCGGCAATGCCGCCGACATCGATCCGCCAGCCTCCGCGATTGATCGCATAGCCACGCGTGCGAATGCGGGCCAGTTCGGCGAACAGCGTGCGACGATCGACGAACGTGTCCGGCGTAATCGCGGGAAGCTTGCGCGGAAGCAGGTGGTCGACCTGCGCATCGTCGAGATCGGCCAGCAGGGCGAGCCCGGTGGAGGTACAGTGGGCCGGGATGCGATCGCCGACGGCGGCGTGCACGCGCACCGCCTGCTCGCTTTCGACGCGATCCACGTAGACCACTTCGAAGCCGTCGAGTACGCCGAGGACGGCTCCCTCGTGCACCCGAGCGACAAGCTCGCTCATGACCGGCCCTGCCGCCTCGATCAAGCGTGCAGCGGGAACCGAACGACCGATCTCCCAGGCCTTGAGCCCGAGCCGATACGCGCCACCCGGCGCATGATCCGCGAAGCCGGCACGCACGAGGGCCGAGAGCAGCGCGTGGATGCCGGACTTCGACGAGCCGGTGCGTTGCGCGATTTCAGTGACACCCAGCGGCGCGCCTTGGGCGAGCACTTCGATGACCCGCAGGCCACGCGTGAGGCTGGTCGACATCGTTCGCTATTTCGGAACGCGCGTTTGCGAATGGCGAACATGCTAGCACCAATCGCGGCGCGGTGCCGATCGAGCGCTTGACTGCCTTGCCCGGTGGTGAAGACGACGGGGAATGCTCAGTGCAAGGGCTTGCCGTCGAGCTCGCGCTCCAGAAGCTCGAGCTGAGACGAGAGGAGGTCGGCTAGCCTGAGCGCGCGCAGAGCCGCGCCTTCGGCGTCGCACTCGCGGACCAGTCCGGCGAGAACGTCGACCAGCTCGTGCGCATGGTGCAGAAGCTCGCGCAGCGCCTCGCCGCTGCGGTCTCCGTCGATCATCTGCCGGATTTCATCGAGCGCGCGATGGAGCCCGTGGGCTGCCAATGCGATGTCGCGTGCCAGCTGCGGATCCATACGGGTACGGGAGTGCTCGACGCGAGCACCAGATCATCGACACAACGCCAGATGCACCATCATGCGAGTCGATCGGCGCGGCGCAGGATCTGGCGTGAGACGGTGAAAAGGTCGGTCGCTGCGGGACATGCTGTCGATGCGCAGTGCGCTAGCGAAGCTGCATCGCTCGTCAGGCTAGGTTCGATCGATGGAGCGTTCCGGCTCGACATGCGAGTCCCGGGTACCCGAGTTCTCGACCACCGAGACCTCGGGTGAGAGTGGGTCTGGCGCGGGCAGCGTGTCACGATCGACTTCGGCGGGTTGTTTGCGCTTCTTCGCTGCTTCGTGCGTTCCATGGCAAATGGAATCGGCGTAGCAACCCAGGTCGTAATCAGGCTGCATATGCGGAGGCGCGGCGAACGCGCGGCCGGCGATCATGGCCGTGGCCCCCAGCACGATGGCGACGATCTTGGTGACGGAGTCTGGCATGCCGAGCGATTTCTGGAAGTGCAGTCGGTATTAGACGATTCCCGTCAGCGCGTGCGTGTCGGCCGGTGTCGGACAATGGAGTAGGAATCGGACGCGTTCGCTCAACCGTCCGACTCCTACTCCGCGAGTCTGACCGCCGGTGTGCGACCGCATCTCGCGCATCTCGCGCATCTCGCGTCAGCAACGCCGGGTACCCGCGAAACGGAGCCGCGGCATCTGCGGTGCGCCCTGGTCGCGAGCGCGCGAACGAGCTCGTGTGTTCGTTCAGTGACCCGAAAGGTTGGCGCGCAGCGACGAATCAGGCAGTCGGTCAGGTCGGACGCGGCTGTGCGTCTGCCGTACTGATCACACGATCGAGTTGCCTTGCATGGCGCGACACAGCAAAATCGCCGCTCGCCTCGACGAGTCCGCGAGTCGTCGAGGTTGGACCGTACGACGTCCTTGGTCGTGTACTGCACAGTTCCCGCAGTACCGATGCGGCCCGTGTTGCCAATCGTTGCGTCCTGATGGATCGCTCGCGCTGGTTGCTGGTCTCGGAGATTCGGCACATGGATGAGCAAGGCGTTGCAACGCGATACAGCAAGGGCGGATCGTGTGCGTACCGCTTTTCGGCCCATCCGTGCATCGGAGACGAAGGACGGGGCGCCGTTGCGCGGTGGCTTCGCAGGTTCGTTGAATATGCGTTGCTCGCGGCTATCGTTTTGGCGTTGCCAGCGCGGGCGGGCACCGATCAGTGGACGGGAAACGGTCCGTTCGGCGGGCTGGTATCCGTGCTCGCCGTCGATCCGCAAACCCCGACGAACCTGTACGCCGCCGGATTCAGCGGAGTGTTCAAGAGCGTCGACGGCGGTGCGAATTGGCAATTCGCGAGCCAAGGGATCACCGATCCGTCCATCGACGCGCTGGTGATCGACCCGATCACGCCCAGCACGTTGTACGGCGGATCCGTCGAGGGCGGGCAGCTCGTCAAGAGCACCGATGGCGCGGCGACCTGGAAGCCGATCGGTCCCACGCTGGTCGTCGCGTTGGCGATCGATCCCAAAACGCCGACGACCCTTTACGCGTCGCGGCAGCAGAGCGGACTCATGAAGAGCGTCGATGGTGGCGCGACCTGGGCGAACATCGGTGTCGCCTCGCTGCCGTCGTTCCCGACGTTCAAGGCGATCGTCGTGGATCCCAACGCACCGTCGACGCTGTACGCGGGCGAACAATCCAAAGGCATCTTCAAAAGCGTCGACGGCGGGGCGACGTGGGCAGCGTCCAACACGGGCATCACAGGTCCGATCGTTCAGGTCCTCTCGCTGGCACTGGACGCGCGAGCGCCGGGCACGCTTTACCTGGTTGCGAATACGAGCGGCGCATCCGGCCTGTTCAAGAGCGTGGACGGCGGCGCGAGCTGGAATTTGCTGATTGCAGGCAACAACGCCGCGTACAACTTCTTCATCGGGACCGTCGCCGTCGATCCGCAAACCTCCGGCACCGTTTACATCGGCACCGGCGCAGGCACCTTCAAGAGCACCAACGGTGGGACCAGTTTCGCACCGGTGAAGACCGGAATGCCGAGTCTCGTGACCGTCGGCGTGGTCGCGATCAATCCGCAGGCGCCGGGCATCCTCTACGCGGGAACGGAGCAGGGTGTTTTTGCGAGCAGCAATGGCGGCGCCGCATGGTCCGCATCGAACAACGGCCTTGCGCTGACGCGTGTCACCGCCGTCGCGGTGGATCCGCTGACGTCGACGACGGTCTATGCGGGCACCGCGACGACGGGCCTGTTCAAGAGCATCGATGGCGGAGGCTCGTGGACCGCCATCAACAGCGGTGTCGGCTCGACCGGCAATGGCGCATGCAACACGCCGATCATCTCGGCGATTGCAATCGATCCGCAGACACCGAGCACACTGTATGCCGGCACGCAATGCACGCTGTCGAGCGGCGTGTTGAAGAGCGTCGATGGCGGCGCGAACTGGGCGCCGTCGGCGGCCGGGTTGCCGGCATTCGTCGGC
>DATKLH010000050.1:0-5159 GCA_035542515.1 Casimicrobiaceae bacterium | reverse complement strand
CCATCGACCATCGACCATCGACCATCGACCCTCGACCATCGACCATCGACCATCGACCATCGGCGACCGCCCATCGCCCATCGTCACTTCATCGTATCCACCACTCGCATCTCGTCCTTCTTGAGTTGCGGCTCGATCTCCTTCTCGACCGCGCGCGCCCACTGCAGGAACGCCGTTTGGTTCTTGTCGATCGCCATGCCGACCGGCGCGCTCTTCTCGGTGCTGTCCTGGCAATTGTTTTCCTTGGGCAGCACGGCGAGCTGCTTGAGCTTGCGGCCCATGGCGACCCACGGAACGCGATTGATCGGGACCGCATCGGCACGTTTTGCCATGACCTCCTCGACCGGCGCGGTTCCCGAACCCGCCACACCGCGTAACTGCGCCTTGGGGAACCGCTCCTTCACCCAGCTCTCCTCGCCGCCGCCGGTGTAGTAGGCGATGGTGATGTCGGGCTTGTTGAGGTCGCCGACGGATTTCGCGTTCGCGAATTTCGGATTCGACGCGAGCCCGAACATGCAAACGCTCGTGCTCGAATAGATGATGAAGTCCACGACCTTGAGGCGATCGGGCGTCTCGGCGAGCGGCGTGACCGAGATGTCGACCTGATTGGAAGCGAGCACCGGCACCTTCGTCTCATGGCTGACCGGAATCGCTTCGAGCTTCACGTTCAGTCGCTTCGCGTATTCCTTCGCGAGCAGCCACGCCGGACCGCTCCATGCTTCACCCGATCCGGAAGTGTTCTCCACCAGCCACGGCGCATTGGCGAGGACTCCGACCCGCAGCACGCCAGCTTTCTTGATCGCGTCCACACGCGGACTCTGACCGGCTGCAGGCACGGGCGTCTCTGCGACCGCCGACAACGAGAGACAAAGCGCAAACAGCGCGACGGCTGCGCGGACAAGACGGCTACGCATGGCTCCTCCCTGTGGTTCGGACGGCTCGACGCCGCACACGATGAGCCCGCGATGATTGGCGAAGCGCCGGAGCCTGTCAAATGGCAGCGCCCTGCTGCATCGATCAGCCCATGGCACACGCGCAAGCGGATCGGAAACACGCGCTGCTAGCGCGGCTCCGTCGCAGGTGATGTAAGCGCGGGATCGCACGAAGCAAATATTCATGACAGGACGCGCGAACTGCAACGGCTGGTTACAGATCCCTGTCGCGAGAAGCTTTACCGGTTGCGCGACGCTTTGGCATCGTGACTCGTGTCGACAACGCCCCTTCGGGAGCATGCCATGCGCGCACGATTCGCTTCGATGATGCCCTGGCTCGCAGTCGTTGTCGCGACACCGGCGCTGGCACAGCAGGATGTCTGCAGCTATCCCTACCGTGTAGGCTTCACGGTGACCAGGCTCGACGGCATCGACGTCGCACTGTGGTATCCGACGCGGGCCACCCCGCAGATCTACGACTACACCGCGTCGTTCTCCGGCTATGTCGCGCCCCATGCGACGCCCGCCTGCGGACGCGTGCCGCTGGTCGTGTTCTCGCACGGACTTGGAGGCTGCGGCACGCAGTCGCTCTACTTCACCGAGGAGCTCGCGCGACATGGTTACGTCGTCGCGGCACCCGATCATGCCGACGCGACCCTGTGCACGGTGAATGGCGGAACCGGCGATCCCGCCAACATGATCCCGCAGGAACCGTTCGCTCAACCCCAGCTATGGTCGGCGGACACCTACGCCGACCGCGCCGCGGACCTCGAGGCCATCATCGATGCCCTGCTCTCCGATCGCGCGTTTGCGCCGATCATCGATCCGTTGAGCATCGGCGCGGCTGGACACTCGCTTGGCGGTTACACGGTGTTGGGGCTGGCCGGCGCATGGCCTTCGTGGAAGGACGCGCGCATCCGTGCCGTGCTGGCGCTGTCGCCCTACATCGAGCCCTGCGGCCTGCAGGCGACGCTTGGCACGCTCGACGTGCCGGTGATGTACCAGGGCGCTCAGCTCGATGTCGGCATTACGCCCACGCTCACGGGACCCGACGGCGCATATGCCCAGACCTCGTCACCGAAGTATTTCGCCGAGCTGTTCGGCGGAACGCACTACGTATGGTCGAACCTCGGTTGCGGCGATACGCCGTCGGTGCAAGCTTGTCTGGTGATGCAACCCGATCCGCGCATGGTCGATCTCTACGGCATCGCGTTTCTCGACCGCTATCTCAAGGGGCTTCGCACACCGATCCTGAACGGCAACGGTGCGGGTCTCGCCGACTGGGAACAGCAGCCCTAGGTAACGCGTGAAGCAGCGGATGCAGCATGCGCCGCATCCGCGCCATCCGTCACGCAGCGACCTTCGCGGACTCAGCCGTGGGGGCCGGGGTCCACATCGTCTTCGCCGCCGTTGTCACCGGGGCTGGTTGCATCGATGCGCCCGTAGGCTCCGTTGCTTTCGTCGTCGGGGCCCGCAGCGAAGAACAGCGTATCGGTGGGCTGCGCGTCGATGCCGTTGCCGAACGCGATGCCCCACAAGCCGTCGATGGTCGCCGGCTTGCCGCTGCTGTCGCGCAGCGTGCCGACGAAGTGGCCCGACGCGGGGTCGTACGCGTCCAGTCGCCCGTCACCGAAGTTGCCGACGATCAGGCGATTGCTGAACTTGCCGAAGCCGGCGGGTGCGAGCGCCATGCCCCAGGGTGCATTGAGCTTGCCATTATTGATCCGGCGGCGCCTGCGCAGCGATGGGAGACGTGAGACTGGTTGCGAGCAACGCAATCGCGCCCGCCCGATACGCGAGTTGTGTTCTGCGAGACATGCGACCTCCGACTGCCGTGTAAAAGACGAAGAACGCCCCTGGCCGGCACGCAAGTGCGCGCGCCATGTCACGAATGCGACCTGGGTGGATGGGCGTCGCGGAGGCGGGGCAGGCTGCGCGCGCCGTACCGTCGACAACAGACCCGGTGAAGACGCTATTCCATTCGCATGGCTGCGCATCGGCGCGAATGCGCAAGCGTTGCCTTGCCGCGTCGTGGTTGCAAAACAAAGGAAGTGATCAACAGTCGTACACCACGCGCAGCGACTGTCGCCGGCGGTACGCCGACTCGCATCCAAATGCTCGTCGCGCCCGAACCACGCGCCTCCAGACCGCCACATCGAGCCGGCGGTTGCACGATTTGCATTGCACAGATGGACCGGTGTCTGCGCGAGCGGCATCGCGGCAAACATCGGTGCGGTTGTCGCGCGGCCAGGCGTTTGTCGTATGCTGACGGAATCGGAATTCCTCGCGCACCCAAGTCAGCGGCCTCGAGCATCGACCTTCATGTTCCTCGGCTTCGTCCGCTCCGCAGCTTCGTTGCAACGCGACGATGCACCGCCGCTGATCCAGTTCCTGGTGCTGTCGCTGCTGTTGCACGCGCTTGCGATCGTGCTGTTCGGCACGGTTCCCGGCGGAATGCGCAGCGGCCTTTCATGGTCGGATCGACTGGATGTGAGGCTGTCCCCATCCACCGAACCCAGCGGTGCCGGTGTGCGACTCGCGCCGGGGACGACGCCGGAGGGTAGCGGTTCGTTGCTTCAGAGGCTCCTCGGCTCACGTCCACCAGCCGGTGCGACGCCCGCCGCAAAAGAAGGCGGCGCATCATCGTCACGCTCGCGCGAACAGGGCGCTGCGCCTTCTCCGGAGGCCGCGATCAATCCGCGTGCGCCGACGGAGTCCGACAAGGTGTTCGCGGAACCCCCGGTGCTTGCACCGCCTTCGACACAAGCGCCACCACCCGCTGCGCCGTCGCTCGGGCCGATGGTTCCCGACGCTCTGCAACGCCAGAGCATTCCAGCTCCGTCGCTGCCGCCGATCGAGGTCCCGGTCGCGCCGACGCCTCCGAACCCGATCGCGCCGGAAAAAATGCAGCGGCAGACGCTGGTCCCGTTCCAGGCGAGAACACTCGATGTTCCAGCCGTGACGGCGCAGCCCGCCGTACCGATCGTGCCGCAGAATCTGCAGCGTCAACGCATCGAGCGGTTCGAGCCCAGGCCATTGCAGGCGCCGGAAGTGGCAACGCAGCCCGCATTGCCGATCGTGCCGCAGAACCTGCAGCGTCAACGCATTGCGCCGCTGGAGGTGAAGCCGCTGCAAGCTCCCGAAGTGATCACCCAACCCGCGCTGCCGATCGTTCCGCAGGATCTGCAGCGTCAGCGCGTTGTGCCTCTGGAAACCAGGCCGCTTCAAGCGCCGGATGTGATCACCCAGCCATCGGTCCCGCTCGTTCCGGAAAACCTGCAACAGCAACGCGTCGCGCCGTTCGAGCCGAAATCGCTCGAGGTTCCCGATGTGAGCCCGTCACCCGCGGTTCCGCTCGCAGCCGAGAACCTGCAGCGCCAGCGTGTCGCACCGCTCGAGCCCAGGTCGCTCGCCGTCCCCGATGTGACGACGCAACCCGCCGTCCCGCTGGTGCCGCAGAACCTGCAGCGCGAGCGGATGGCGCCGTTGCAGCCGCAGACGATCGAGGCGCCTGACATTGCAACTCAACCCGCGACGCCGATCGTGCCGGCGCCGCTGCAAAGGCAGCGCATGCCCAGCAGCGAGCTCAAGTCGCTCGATATTCCGATCGCGCCGTTCGGCTCACCGGAAACGAAGCCTGGCGATGGCGTGCGTGAGCGCGCGGGATCTCCCCCGACCGAGGGTCAGCGCCCCGCGGGCGCGGAAGCACAGTCGAGTGCGCCGCCGGGGCAACCAGCGGGAAAGCTGTATTTCGGCACCCCCGATCTCGATGCGGAAGTGTTTCGTCAGCGCGTGGTGACACCGTCGAGCGACGGCCCGCGCATCAATCTCGAAGCTGCGCGGCGCCGCGCGCAGGAGATCGCGAGCGAGGAATCGGGGGGTGGCGGCGCGCTGCCGGTGTTTGCGGCGCCGCCCACCCTACTGGATCGTCAATCGCGCCTTGCCGAAGGAATCGCCAAAGCGGCCAAGCCGGACTGCCGCGTGGCTTACGCGAACTTGGGACTGCTCGCGGTACTGCCGCTGCTCGCCAGCGCGGTGAGCGATAACGCTGGCTGTCGCTGGTAATCGCGTCGCACGTGCGCCGCTTCGAAATAGCCGTTACAGAACCGGCGGAAGCGCATTGCGGGCAGCGCGCTCCTGCACCGCGCGAATGCTGTCCTCCGCACGGGCCCTGATCACGCCCACGCGTCCTTCCGCGGCGATCGAGCGATCGGGCAACACCAGCGC
>DATKLH010000049.1:0-3216 GCA_035542515.1 Casimicrobiaceae bacterium | reverse complement strand
TCGAAGCTCACGCCGGTGAGCGCCTTCACCCCGCCGAACCGCAGGTGCACGTTGTCGATGCGCAGGAACGTCTCCGCCGTTGCCTCGCCACCCCGCGCCTTGCGCTTGCGCATTTCGCCCAGGGCCGCGACCGCCTGGTCGCGCGTGGCGTACATGTTCGCGCGGAACATCTCGCGCCCGGCCTGCCGGCGGATCTGCTCGCGCACCTGTTCGCTGGCACCGAACCGCAGCGTGCCCAGGCCGTGCTGGATGTTGGTGTTCTTGCCGCGCTCGGCGTAGCGATCCCAGGCCGCCTGGCCGATCGAGCAATCGGTGTAGTTGACGATGAAATACCAGCGCTTGCCGCTCGCCGCGAGGCGTTCGTCGGCGTGATCGTAGAACGCGTCGACCTCACCCGGCGTTTCGAAGCTGATCCCGGCGAGATCGAGCTCGACGGCATCGAGGCTCGCATGGAAGACGACGCGGTCGTCGAGTGCCACTTCGCTCATGGATCACGCGCCCCGCGGGTTGGCTTGTGCGAGCGCATCGTTTGGCTGCGGGCGATCACGCCGCGATGTCGAGGTGCCGGAAACCGCCCACATCGCGGATGACAAGGTCGGCCTTGACCACGCCGGTGCGGCCGTCCTCGAACTTGACCTGCGTTTCGATGTATTGCGTCGGCTTCGCGCTGTAGAGCGCGTCGATCAGGACGTGGTACTTGTCCGCGATGAAACCGCGGCGCACCTTGCGTGTGCGCGTCAGCTCGTCGTCGTCGGGGTCGAGCTCCTTGTGCAGGATGAGAAAGCGCCGGATCTGCGAATCGGCAAGTCCCGGTTCGGCAGCGAGCTCGGCGTTGACCTGTTCCACGCATTTCGCGATCAGGTCGTACACCTGCGGCTTGCCGGCGAGATCGGTGTAGCCCGAATAGGGCAGCCCGCGCCGCTCGGCCCAGTTGCCCACGCTGCCGATGTCGATGTTGACGAACGCGCACACGTGCGTGCGGCCCGCACCGAAGACCACCGCCTCCTTGATGTGCGGGAAGAACTTGAGCTTGTTCTCGATGTAGTTCGGGGCGAACATCGCGCCGGTGGAAAGCTTGCCCACGTCCTTGGCGCGATCGATGATCTTGAGCTGTCCCGAGGTCTCGAAGATGCCCGCGTCCCCGGTGTGGAAGTACCCTTCGGCGTCGAGCGACTCGGCGGTCGCGTCGGCCCGCTTGTAATACTCCTTGAGCAGCATCGGACCGCGGACCAGCACTTCGCCACTGTCGGCGATTTTCACTTCGACGCCCGGCGCCGGAACGCCAACGGTATCGAAATGCACGTGGCCATCCGGCTGCAGGCAGACGTAGGCGCAGGTCTCGGTCGATCCGTACAGCTGCTTGAGATTGACGCCGATCGAGCGATAGAAGCGGAACAGGTCGGGCCCGATCGCCGCGCCGGCGGTGTATGCGACGCGAATCCGGCTCATGCCCAGCACGTTGCGCAGCGGGCCGTACACGAGCAGGTTGCCTATCGCGTACTGCAATCGATCCGCCACCGACACGCTCGCGCCGTCGAGGATCTCCGCGCCGCAGCGCCGCGCGACAGCGGTGAAGTGGCGAAACAGCCAGCGTTTCACCACGCTCGCGTCCTCCATGCGGATGGTGACCTGCGTGAGCAGGTTCTCGAAGATGCGTGGTGGCGCGAAGTAGTAGGTCGGCCCGATCTCGCGCAAATCGGTCATGACCGTGTCGGCCGATTCGGGGCAGTTGATGGTGAATCCCGCGTACACCCATTGCGCGTACGAGAACAGGTGGTCGCCGACCCATGCCATCGGCAGGTACGAAAGCACGCTGTCGTCGGGCGTGAGCTTGTCGAATTCGCACCCGCCGCGCGCGGCGGCGATGAACGCGCGGTGCGTCTGGCGCACACCCTTGGGCTTGCCGGTGGTGCCTGAGGTATAGAGCATGATCGACACGTCTTCGCCGTCGCCCAGCGCGACCTGCTCGTCGAAGAATCGCGGATGCGCGGCATCGTATTCGCGACCCATGCGCGTCAGATCCTCGTAGCTGGTAACGCCCTCGTAGTTGCGCAGGCCACGGGGGTCGTCGTAGTAGATGTGCTTGAGCGACGGCACTTGCGGCGAGGCCTCGAGCAGCTTGTCGACCTGCTCCTGGTCCTCGGCGAGCGCGTAGACGATCTCCGCGTCGTTGAGCACATAGGCGAATTCCGCTGCTGGTGCATCCTGGTACATCGGCACCGGAATCGCGCCGAGCGCTTCGGCCGCGAGCATCGACCAGTACAGGCGCGGGCGGTTGTCGCCGATGATCGCCAGATGCATGCCGCGCTTGAAACCCTGCGCAGCGAGGCCGCAGGCGAGCGGACGAACCTCGGCCGCGACCTGCGCCCAGGTCCACGTCTGCCAGATGCCGAGGTCCTTCTCGCGCGTCGCCGGATGGTTCGGTCGCACGCGCGCGTGATGCAGCATGAGCCGCGGGAACGTGTCGAGCCGTTCCTCCTCCATCGCTTCTCCTCCTCCAGCCCGCCGACGCATCGGGCCGGCTATCTTATGTCTGTTGGCTCCGCAGCGCCACGCCGCGGGACGGCTCGGCCCGGTAGCCGAACCAATCTAGTCCTGCGGTTTGCCGCCGGTTGTCATCCAGCCGACAATTCCCCGATGCGCAACGTGCGTGAACTCCTCGCTGCCAGCCGCTGGGCGGACGCGCTTCCGCCAGACCTGCGCGCTCGCGTCGAGGCCGACTGCTACACCCGCGCCTGTCCGGTCGGGAGCCTGGTCTGTCGCAAGGGCGAGCGGGTCGATCACTGGCTCGGCGTAGTCGACGGCCTGGTGAAGATGGCCAACGTGTCGGCGGAAGGCAAGGCGATGAGCTTCACCGGCATCGCGTCGGGCGGCTGGTTCGGCGAGGGGTCGCTGCTCAAGGACGAGCCGCGTCGCTACGACATCGTCGCCTTGCGTGACAGCCTCGTCGCCTACATGCCGAAGGCGACGTTCATGGCGTTGCTCGACAGCAGCATGCCATTCAATCGCTTCCTGATCATGCAGCTGAACGAGCGGCTGGGACAGTTCATCGGGCTGGTCGAACACGACCGTCTGCTCGGACCCGAGGCCCGCCTCGCGCAGTGTCTCGCGGGCCTGCTCAATCCGATTCTGTACGGCGGCAGCGGTACGGCATTGCCGATCTCGCAGGAGGAGCTCGGCCAGCTCGTGGGATTGTCGCGGCAACGCGTCAACCAG
>DATKLH010000048.1:0-8377 GCA_035542515.1 Casimicrobiaceae bacterium | reverse complement strand
ACGGTCGAGCGCAAGGAAGATGCACGCGTAGGAGAGGAGCTGCTGCGAGGGTGCGAATTCGCCTTCGCGCAAACCGGCGTAAGCCTCGCGCACGTCGATGTCGGGCAGCGCCGCGAGGAACTCGTAGAGCTGCGGATGATTGCGCAGTTGCAGCAGCAAGGTGTCGCGCGAGGCGACGATGCCGAGGTCGGTGTAGACGTGACGCGCCACCGACACGCCGGTGGCCGGGCGCACCGGGCTCGCATCGCTCACCACGTCGGTGGTGTAGTGCAGGTCGGTGGTCGCTCCGCCGATGTCGAGCACGACGCATCCGCCGACGATCGTGAACGTCGAGCGATTGGACATCGAGCGCAGCAGGCCGCGACTCGCGACTTCAGGGGTTGGCCGAACGGTTCGCGCCAGTCGCTCGGGCAGCTCGGAAATGCCTTCCTTGAGCACCAGGTCGTCGAGATAGGCGCGCCGGATGGTCTCGAACACGCTTCCAACGCGACTGCTCAGCGTCGTCCCGAGCGGATTGGCAATGATGTTCGCGATCGGGAAGCGCCGCGCGAACGATTCGGCGAGATGCCTGTTGCCGGCGTAGACCAGCGCACCGAATCGGTAGCGGCCGGGTTCGAAGCCCTGCAGGCGCCGAGCGGTCGGTTCGGCGTCCTCGCAGTCGATGCCGCCGCCTACCAGCAGGACATCGACCTTGCGGGTATCGCCGTCGGCGTGCTCGAGCTCGTGCGTGAACACCGGGTTCGCCCCGGCGAGCAGCACCTGGTTGCGCAGCGCCGTTCCGCTGAACTGTCGCGTCAGCGCGATGATCCCCACGCGCAGACCGCCGTTGGCTGACGAGCACACGAGCACGCGATCACGGTCCGCGTCGATGCCGAGCTCGCCGAGAACTGATCGGACTTGGCGCGCGATGCCCGCATCGAAATCGCGCGGAAAGAAGCGCTGCTCCACCAGGCGCTCGTCGGCGTCCAGGCGAGCGACCTTGACCACCGTCGACCCGATGTCGATCGCAGTGGTCGTCGCAGGCGACGCACGCGCGCTCATGCCATCAAGGCGATGTCGGACAGCATCCGCCGATAGGTCTTCTCGAGGCGGTCGGGACGCGATTGCAGCAGGGCGCGTTCGGTCGATGCGTCGTCGGGCGAAATCGGAACGTGGCCCGCTTCGGCGATGCGGATCGAGCGGTTGGCGTCGCGCATCGACGTCAGCTTGTTGGCGTTGTCGGCATGCGGCGAGAACGGAACGTCGATGTAGCCGAGCTGGAACGCGCGGTGGACGCTTTCCCAGAACATGTCGCCCGACAATGCGAAGACGGCTTGCATGATGCTGCGCGTTTCCGACTCGATCAGCGAGGCTTCGAGCGCGATCGCGCGCGAATCGACCGACTCCGGCGTGCCGAAGGTCTGCAGCACGTAGCGCACCATGTCGACCGCTTCGCAGTTGACCTCGCGGCGTGGCACGCCGAGCGCTTCGTCGACCGTCTTCACGATGATCTTGTCAGCGCCCACCATGCCGGCCAGCAGTGCCGAGCCCGCGATCAGCGCAGCGGCGCGGTCGCGCTGCATCGGGAACTGTCCCATCCACTGGTGATAACCCATGTGCAGCTCGACGTCCGCGAAGCCATAGGCGTCGAGGTACTCGCGCGCCAGCCGCCGCAGCACGCGAGCGGTGGCGACGTCCTGAATAAGCGAACCGGTCTGACCAAAGCTCACGGCGAACGACAGCACGCCCTGCTCGGCGGCAAGCAGCGCCTCGATGATCTCGATGGCGACGACGATCGCCGGCGGCACGAGCGTCGCGCTCAGCGGACCGAAGCTTTCGCGATGCACGGGCCGGCCTGGCGTCGAATACAGCGCGCAGACGCGATCCACGTACTGCCAATACAGGAGGCAGCGGTCGACCGGAAAGCCTTCGGAGTAGGGCAGGCAATAGCACAAGCCGCCACCTTCGATCTCCACGATGCCGGATGCGATCGCCACTTCGGCAAGCAACCGGGCATCCGGGGTGCCATGGCGCAGGCTCACCGGCTTGTCCAAGCCGACGTAGAGCTCGCGCGTGAGCTCGTGGCCGTGACACACCAGCGGATAACCGTTGAGATAGCTCTTGCCCTCTTCTTCGCTGCGCTTGAGGAGTTGAGCGGCGGTGTCGTATTCGTTGTGGCGCGTGCAGCTGTCGATGGTCAGCGGAATGAAATCCGCACCCGCTTCGCTCAGCGCACGCGTCAGTGCGAGCTGTTCTTCGAACAACGGCACGCCGCCGCGCGGCTGGATCAGGGGTACACGAGCCCGTTCGGCGTACGCGGCCGATGGAAAGCGACCCCGCGGGAGCTGCGCGAGGAACTCGACGATGTCGGCCGAATCGATGCCGCGCGCGAGCGGATGCGCCAGCACCTGCTCGCGCTGCGCGTCGATGTTAGGCAACCTGGCGCTGGCGCTGGGCGTCGCCATGGGCGAGGTCCTCGAAGAGGTCGGCAATCGCCGCGCCGATGTCCGGCCGGCGGTGATAGACGCGATCGAACCCGAAGCTCTTGAACTGCTTCACCACCTCGGCTTCCGGTCGGTCGCCGACCACGAGGTTGCCCCCGGCGTAGAGGAGCACGTGACCGAGCTCCATCGCGTGGAGACGATCGCGGAAGTCGGCGCACCAGTATTCGCCTTCGCCGTTCAACGACGACACGAAGATCGCGTCGGCATTGACTTCCAGCGCAGCCTGGCAGAAATGGTCGGGGCGATTGCGAGTGCGCAGGTTGAACACCGCGCAGCCCGATTCCTCGAGCGCGAGCTGCATGATGCGGTTGCCGACGACGTGGATGTCATCCCCAATCACACCGATGACCACACGAGGCTTTCGGGTTCGCGCTTGCGGCATGGCGGTCAGCCTGCGGATACGGCGCGGCCAGTCTCGGCCGTCGACGGTGAGGCGAGTCCCAACCGCTCGTGCGCCAGTTGCTTGATGCTGCTGCGATCGAGCTTGCCCGCGTTGCCGGTGATCGGGAACGATTCGAAGTGGAACAGCAGCGCCGGCACCATGTGGTTGGGCAGCTGCATCTTCAGGAACTGGCGAAGCACCGGTTCGGGTATCGGCTTGCCGGTGGTCGTGGTGTACGCGCACGCAACGTCTTCGCCGACTGCGATGTTCTGCACGGCAAAGGCCACCGCGTCGACGATGTCGGGGTGACGAATGACCTCGGTCTCGACCTCGGTGGGACTGACGCGGAATCCCTTGGTCTTGATCATCTCGTCGCCGCGTGCGACGAAGTAGAGCAGGCCCTCCTCGTCGCGATACACGCGGTCGCCGCTGTAGACCAGCGTCTCCCCTGGGTAGCGCGGATGAGACCGGAACACCTTCGCCGTGTTGAGCGTGTCGTTCCAGTAACCCTTGGTGACGGTGGCGCCGCGATGAACCAGCTCGCCAACGACGTTGGGCGGGCATTCTTCGCCCTGCTCGTCGAGGACCAGCACCTGGCAGTCCGGGATCGCCTTGCCCACCGAAGTGGGATGCGCGTCGAGCTTGTCGGGATCGAGATAAGTCGATCGGAATGCTTCGGTGAGGCCGAACATGGAGAAGATGCGCGCCCGCGGAAACGCGTTCCGGAGGTCGCTTATCATGTCCGCGGACAAACGACCGCCGGTCGAGCACACGTAGCGCAGTGCGGAGAAATCGAAGCTCGTCGGACTGACCTTCAGGCGCCGGTCGAACATCTTGGTGATGATCACCGGCATGACCGGCAGCGCGCTGATGCGCTCCTTCGCCATCAACGCGAACAAGTCGTTGGGCAGCGCCAGGTCGTGCAGGTAGAGCGTGCAGCCCTTGCGGATCGTCTGCCAGATCTGGTTCATGCCGTAGTCGAAGTTGAACGACAGCACGCAGCCGATGCGATCGTCCTCGCAGGTGCCGAGGTACTCGGCGACGATGTCGGCGCCTTCGGCGAGGTTGCGATGCGCGATGAGAATGCCCTTGGGCCGACCGGTGGAGCCCGACGAATAGATGATCGCCGCGTTGTCGTTGCCGATGCGGTTGAAGAAGTTCCGGGGCCGGATGAAACGGCGCAGGTACGGAAGGTTGGGCAGGTCGGTGCTGATCGCGCCGTGCCCGGTCATCAGGCGCAGCGTGTCGCGCAACTCGGCCACTTCGTTCATGCGTTCCGCGTCGGTCACCATCGCCGCCATGCCGGAGTTGTCGACGATGTGGCGGATGTTGGGTCCCTTGAGACGCGGCAGGATCGGAACGACCACCGCGTTGGCGTAGAGCACGCCCAGGATGGCGAGGACCTGGTCGATGGTCTTTTCCATGCAGATGCCGACGCGATCGCCGGTGCGTATGCCCATTTCGCGCAAGCACTCGGCGGTCGCCATCGCCTCGCTGCAAAGCGTGGCGAAGCTGATCGTGCGCGCCGGCGACACGATCGCCGCCTTGTCGGGAAGCCGCTGCGCGGTGTCGGCGAGATAGCGTGGAATCGAAGCGGGCATCTTCGTGCAGTCCCAGGTTGGTAAGCGGTAACGATGCGTGAGCGACGATGTTTACGTGTGCTGGCGAACGCGAAGGCGCGGGCAACCGGCGGATCAGCTGATCGGCGCCTCCCTGCGCGTGCGGATGAGATTGACCAGGCTCGACAGTCGCGCCAGATTGCTGCGTACCAGGTCCTCGGCCTCGAACTCGACGCCGAAACGTTCCTGCGCATACATCGCGAGCGAAACGATGTTGAACGAGTCGAGCACGCCCGTGGCGAGGAGGTCGTCGTCCTCGCCCAGCGCGCCGCTGTGACCGGTTTCAGCGCGGATGTAGTCGATCAGCACCTGCAGTTCGGTGGCCAAAGGTTTCTCCCCCGGAATCGGTTGACGGTTTGAAGCGAGACGGCGCCGCGTCCGCTGCCTCGGCGAGCACGTCCGGAGACAGGCGCAGGCGCACGCGCTGTCGGTCCGACCAGGTCAGCGCGAAATGGGGCGGCAGCGTCGCGAACATGGCCTCGACCTTTCCCAGCCGCAGGAAGACGGCGTGCGCGATGCGGCGCCATCCGAGGTGCGCATGCGAACGGCGCGACGCGACGTTGAAGCGCGTCAGGCGGCTGAAGGTGTAGCGGATGCCGCGCTCGTGCAGGTAGCGCGTGGCGCCGTGCCACACCGCGACGAACCCGATGCCCATGCGATGCTCGGGCATCACATAGAGATCGAAGTCGAACACCGAGCGTTCCGGCTGCGCGAGCTCGTAGTCGCAGCGCGCCTCGTCTTCGCGGTAACTCCCATAGCAGAACCACATGTAGCCGATCAGCGCGTCCTTGCGATAGACCGCCAGGCAGTGCGCGCCTTGCTCGAAGCGCTGCGCCTTGATGTCGGGCCGTGCGGGCATGCGCTCGATATCGGGGTGGCCCTGGCCGATCTCGGCGAAGGTCAGGTTCCTGCTGAGGTTCGCCGGTAGGAGCGCTTTGTTGAAGATCGGCTGCACCATCAGCTCGTACACGTACAGACCAGCGGTGCGCGAGACCTTGCGCAGCAGCCAGTCGATCACGTAAAACGTGCCGGCGACGGCGCCGAATTCCTTGAAGGGACTTGCGATCCGCTGCCACATGTCAACACGGTGACGCGGACTTCGCGCACGATACGACGCGGTGCGGCGGCGCGCCGTACGCTGCGTCGCTGCGCGCGGCCTCGCCTACCGAAGCGAAGCGGACAGGGCGGGGATCAGGGGAGCCGGAGGGTGCGACGGGGCTCGTCGAACCCGATACCGCGTTCCGGCAGGCATGGAGCTTCAGCACGAGGCCTCTCGAAATGCTTGCACGACTGGACGCGCGGACCGTTGGGGCGGTCCACGTGCGGGGAACGGCGTTAGTCTAGCATCGTCTCGGCAAGTGGGCGACAGCCCGGCGAGGCGACTCGTGCCGCGGTCAACCGCGGGAATCCGGCGGACGCGCTAGCCGTCGCGGGCTTTCGCTGGAGGTGCGGCGAGCAGCTTGCGAGCTTCGTCCTGGAAGTGTCGGTACGAAGCCTCCCAGGAGTCCTCGCGCGGCGTCGTGCACGCGAGTTGCCTCGCGAGCTCGTGAAGCTGGCGTTCGCGGTCGCGCAAGATGTCGAGCTCTGCAGCCACGCTGCGGTACTCCGCGGCATACACGAACTCCGCCTTGCGGTCCTGGCAAATGCCGATGCAGGTCTGTGGACCGTCGATGCGGCCGCAGCCGATGCACTGCCAGGCCTTGAATACTGACGTCATGATGCGCGATGGGCGATGGGGACTCAATGCGCCGTCGTGCGATGCCGCGCCGGCGGTCCGGCATCGGCGAACAGGACGCGCGCGAGTGCACGCCGGTTGTGAACCAGATCGTCGAGCGTATAACGGCCAAGGACGCCATAGAACGCGTCCACCGCCTCCTTCAGGACACCGCGTAGACGGCACATGCGCGTGATCGCGCAGTGGTTGCTCGCGGGGTCGAAGCATTCGGCTGGAATCGCTGCACCCTCGGTTTGCCGAACCACGGCACCGATGTTGATGTCGCGCGCCGGCTTCGCAAGGTGCAATCCGCCCCCTCGTCCGCGAACGTTGGCGAGAAACCCGGCCTTGCCCAGGAAGTGGACGACCTTGGTGAGATGGTTTTCCGACACGGCGAACACACCTGCGATCTCGCCGATGGTCGCGCGCCCGTCGGGCTGCGCGGCGAGGTAGATCAGAACGCGCAGGCTGTAGTCGGTGAAGGTGGTCAGGCGCATCGTGTGGCCCTCGGTTCGAAGCGGAAACGGGCCGCGCACGCGCAGCCCGTTGGTCATCGCGCCGCCGGTCAGGTCGGCTGAAACGCTCCGGCGCTTTCGGCGCGCGTCCGCGGCGGCCGGCGCAGCAGCTTGAGCGCGTAGACGGCGAGCGTCAACGAGCCCAGTGCGAACACGACGTCACCCGGAACGCGCAGCCAAACCAGCGTTTCCATCACCTTCGAGTGAACGATGGCCGGCGAGCGGGCGAACCACAGGCCTTCGGAAACGCTTGCGTAGGCCTGGTAGATCCCGGCGGGCAGCAGCGACATGAACACCATCATCGCCAAGCCGATGTTGAGACCCCAGAACGTCCATGCGAGCAGGCGGTCGGCGTGCAGGTTGCGGGCGTAGAGACCGCGCAGGCAGAACAGCATGAGCCCGATGCCGAGCATCCCGTACACGCCGAACAGTGCCGCGTGTCCGTGTGCCGGCGTCATGTTGAGGCCTTGCACGTAGTACAGCGACGCGGGCGGGTTGATCGCGAAGCCGAGCAGGCCGGCGCCTACCGTGTTCCAGAAACCGACCGCGACGAAGCACAGGATCGGCCATCGGTACGCAGCGACCCACGGCGCAGCGCGGCTGCGCCGATAGCTCTTCCAGCCTTCGAAACCGAGCAGCGCGAGCGGAACCACTTCGAGCGCGGAGAACACCGCGCCCACCGCGATCACCGAGGTCGGCGTGCCGGTCCAGTAGAGATGATGAAGCGTGCCGAGGATGCCGCCGAACAGGAACACGATGGTTTCCGCGACGATGGCGCGATTCGCGCTCGATGCGGCGACCAGCCCGAGGCGGGTGAAGATCAGCGCGACCACCGCCGTGGCGAACACTTCGAAGAAGCCCTCGACCCACAGGTGGACGAGCCACCATCTCCAGTACTCGATCATCGAATAGTGGGTGTGCTGGCCCCAGGCGAGCGAGGTCGCATAGAAGCCGCCGATGCATGCGGCGGACAGGAACACCATCGCGATGATGCCGCGCGTCTCCGACGGACGCTTGAGCGCGGGCCACAGCGCGCGTCCCATGAGCGCGAGCCAGAACAGCAGGCCGACGAACAGCAGCACCTGCCACACGCGGCCCATGCTCGTGAACTCGAGGCCCTGGTTGCCGAGCCAGAAGCTGAAGTCGACGCCGTTCTTCTGCAGCGTGCCGAGCCATCCGCAGGCGGTCGAGCCCACGACGATGGCGATGAGCGCCCAGAACAGGACATTCACGCCGAGCTTCTGGAACTTCGGTTCGTAGCCGGAGAGCAGCGGCGCGATGTAGAGACCGGTCGCGAGCCATGCGGTTGCGATCCAGAAGATGCCGAATTGCGTATGAACCGTGCGGCTCACCACGTAGGGCAGGAGATCGGCGAGCGGGAAGCCGAAGAACGCACGGCCTTCGACGGCGTAGTGCGCGGTGATGGCGCCCATGCCGATCTGCGCGAGGATCAGTCCGACGACGGTGAAGAAGTACTTGCGCGTCGCCTTCATCGACGGCGTTGCGGCCGCGCCGAGCAATGGGTCGCCCGCCGGGACGGCCGGATCGGGCTCTTCGGCGTGCGCGGTGTGATACCAGATCATCGCGCCGATGCCGCCGATCAACAGGATGATCGAAGCAATCGACCATAGCGCACTGCCCGCGGTGAGGCTGTTGCCCACCAG
>DATKLH010000047.1:0-2539 GCA_035542515.1 Casimicrobiaceae bacterium | reverse complement strand
GGGCGCGCCTCCACTCGCGGTCGCAGCACTTCGGTCAGCGCCGAATGGAGGTGTCGGTTCGACGCGAGTGTCTGCGTACCGAAGAGATCGAGCGGACCACCGATGAAGTCGGTCACGGTACCGCCGGCTTCCCGCACGATGCAGGTTCCGGCCGCGATGTCCCACGGACTCAGCTTCCATTCCCACATGCCGTCGAGGCGGCCGCAGGCGACGTAGCAGAGATCGAGAGCGGCAGAACCGGTGCGACGGATGCCCTGTGTACGGCGCATGAAATCGGCAACGAAGCCAAGATAGAAATCGGTGTGCTCGCGCCGGTCATAGGGGAATCCGGTGGCGAGCAGCGCGCGGTCGAGATCGCCGACGGCGGAGACATGGATGGGCTCACCGTTCAGGGTCGCTCCACCCCCCTCGGTCGCGAAAAACGTTTCGTCGCGAATCGGGTCGTGCACGATGCCGAGGATGATCTCAGCGCCACGTGCGAGTGCGAGCGAGATGGCGAAGTGCGGAAAGTCGTGCGCGAAGTTGGTGGTGCCGTCGAGTGGATCGAGATACCAGACGTGATCGTCTCGCGAGGTCGCGTCGGCACCGGTCGATCCCTCCTCCGCCACGATTCGGTGATCGGGGAACGCCGCCCGCAGGCGACCGACAATGAGCGCTTCCAACGCGTGATCGGTTTCGGTCACCAGATTTACCGCACCTTTGTAGCGCACGACCTTGCTTTGTCCCCATGCCCGGCGCAGGTGTGCACCCGCTTCGGTCACCGCGCTGCGTGCCACCGCTTCAAAGGATTCCATCGCCGCGACGAGTCGCATAGCTCGCCTAGCGAATCAACAGATGCGCAGGCTACAACGGCTGCGCGAGTCCGGCACGCCGCCGCCGACACGTCAACGCCTTGACGGCGCCGCACGGCGTCTCCTCCCTCGCCTGGCCTGACTTAAGTCGGGCGAGGCGAGGCACGGCGGCTGCTCGCTGCCGGTGTCATGGGCAAGCGAGCGACCCGATGGCTACTCGCCGGGCTGGTTGTGCTGGCGGGGCTTGGTGCGGACGATCGCCGATCGCCCGGCTTCGATTTGCCCACCAGCGCGCGTGTCGCGCTCGCTAGTCATTGGGGCGCCTCGCAGATTCGCACCGTGATCCGGGTGATCGATGGTGACACGATCGTTCTCGACGGAAACGAGCGAGTGCGCTTGATTGGTGTCGACACGCCCGAGACGGTGCACCCGCGCAAGCCGGTGCAGTTCTTTGGCGCAGAGGCCTCGGCGTTTACCAAGCGCATCGCTACCGGTCGTTCGGTGCGAATCGAGTTCGATCAAGCCAACGAGCACGTCGACCACAAAGACCGCTACGGCCGTACGCTGGCGTACGTCTACCTGCCGGACGGGGAGTTGTTGAATCTTGAGCTTGTATGGCGCGGCTACGGCCACGCCTACACGAAGTACCCGTTCCGCTACGCCGATGCGTTCCGCGCGGCTGAGCGCGATGCCCGCGAGCACGGGCGTGGTTTGTGGGCGGATTCGTCGGGAGCCAGCCGATAGGCACGACAGTCGCACCGCATCACGTTGGACTTGCAAACTTTGACTGTGCTCACTACGGTCACAGCCCCCGGTGCGGCTGACGCCCATGGCTTCCCTTGTCATCGACGCCGACGGTCACGTGCTCGAGCCGCCCGATGTGTGGTCCCGCTACCTCGATCCGGAGTTCCGCTCGCGCGCCATGCGCGTCCGGCGCGGCATAGACGGCCGCGACTTCCTTGAGATCGACGGTCGTCCTGCGCGGCTGACCACCACGGAAATGCTCGGCGGTTTTGGCGGCATGGGCAAGTCCATCGAGGATCTCGCCGTCGCCACGCTCTCCGGCCACTATGCCGAGAACGCGCCGCGGGCGGCGACCGACCCCGGCGCGCGGCTTGCGCTGCTTGATCGTGACGGGATCTCGCACGTCCTGCTCTATCCGAGTCTCGGTCTGCAGTGGGAGGCGGAGGTCGACGATCCGCGTTACGCGCTGGCGCACTGTCGCGCGTACAACCGCTGGATCGAAGAGTTCTGTGCGGGCAGCGGTGGACGCTTGGTGCCGATCGCGCACCTCTCGCTCGGCGACGTGCCCGGCGCGGTCGACGAGTTGCATCGGGCGGTGCGCGCCGGGGCCCGCGGGGCCTTCGTGCTGCCGTTCACGTTGAGCGGCTCGCCGCATGGTCATCCCGCACACGATCCGCTCTGGGCGGCCGCCGAGGCGTTGGACGTGCCGATCGCAATTCACACCGGCGTCGATCCGATCGCCCGCGATCTCCACCGTCGCTTCGACGGGCTCACCTGGCCCGAGAGCGTGCTCAGCGGTATCTGGTATCTGCAGCTGATGTTCCCGCAGGCGGTGCAGCAGGCGTTCGCGACCTTCTTTCTCTTCGGCACCTTCGACCGCTTCCCGCGACTCAAACTCGTCGTGCTCGAATCGGGCGCTGGTTGGCTCGGCTACTGGATGGATCGGATGGATGCGCTCTACAAAGGTAGCCTCAGGATCACCATGCCGCTACGAGAGTGTCCGA
>DATKLH010000046.1:0-11406 GCA_035542515.1 Casimicrobiaceae bacterium | reverse complement strand
GCCGTGACCACACCGACCGGCAGCCCGAGGGCTTCGAGCACCGGCCCCTGCTCGATGTGCAATTCCGCGTACGCGAGAACTTCGCCACTGTGCCGCACGGCGCTTCGCAGGGCGTCGGGATCGAGCCCGAACGCGCGCATCGCGTCGCGCAGCATCGTGCCGTCGCGATCGCGCTTGTCGAGCACCGCGCCCTCGAGCGTTCCCGCGATGGCGCGACTGCCGAGCAGCGTTGCGCCGAAGCGCAGGCCCTCCTCGTCGGCAAAGCCGATCACCTCGATCGCGAAAGGCAGCCGGCGTCCCTGCCGATTCAGCGCATCGACACACTCGATCGCCGTGACCACGCCGAGCATGCCGTCGTAGCGACCCGCATCGCGCACCGTATCGAGATGCGAGCCCAGCATGAGACATGCCGTGTCAGCGACCGTGCCCTCGTAGCGACCGATGCAGTTCGCCATGGCATCGAGCCGGGTGCTCATGCCCGCTTCGCGCATCCATCCGAGCACCAGCGTGTTGGCCTCGCGCTGCTCCGGCGACAGGGCCATGCGTGTCAGCGCACCCTGCTGCTCGGAATGCTGCGCAAGTGCATCGCAGCGGGCGAGGATGCGTTGCGCAAAGGGTGTCGCCATGGGCAAGAATCGACCGCACGTCGTTCGGTTGTTGGCTTTTCGCTGTCAGCGTGCCTGCGATGGACGGCTGCGGAAGGCGATGATCGAATCGGTCGGACTGCAGGCCGGCCCGTCCCATGAAATCGACGGCACGCCAACAACGAGGAACGCGTCGATGCCTCGCGCAGAGGCGCAGGCGCGACGAAAGGCCCTCACCGGTTGTTGAACTTCGGCTTGCGCTTTTCGATGAACGCGCGCATCCCTTCCTTCTGGTCCTCCAGCGCGAAGGTCGAATGGAATTCGCGGCGCTCGAACAGCAACCCCTCCGACAGCGTCGTCTCGAATGCACGATTGACCGCTTCCTTGACCTTCATGACGACGGGCAGCGAGAACGATGCGATCTTCTGCGCCATGGCGAGCGCCTCGTCCATCAGCCGGTCGGCCGGCACGACACGCGACACAAGCCCCGCCCGCTCGGCCTCGGCGGCGTCGACCATGCGACCGGTGAGGCACCAGTCCATTGCCTTCGACTTGCCGACGGCGCGCGTCAGCCGTTGCGTGCCGCCCATTCCGGGCATGGTTCCGATGTTGATCTCCGGCTGGCCAAACTTTGCGTTGTCCGCCGCGATGATGATGTCACACATCATCGCGAGCTCGCATCCGCCACCCAGCGCATACCCGGCGACCGCGGCGATGACCGGCTTGCGCGTGCGGCGCATCTGCTCGTAGTCCTTGGTGATGTAGTCGTCGAGATACACCTTCGCGAGGTCCCACTCGGCCATCGCGCCGATGTCGGCGCCCGCGGCGAACGCCTTCTCGTTACCGGTGACCACGATGCAGGCGATCTCGGGATCGTCGTCGAAGGCGATCAGCGCGTCGCGTGTCTCAGCAGCGAGCACGTTATTGAGCGCGTTGAGCCGATCGGGACGGTTGAAACGGATGATCCCCACGCGCTCGCGGGTCTCGACGATGATGGTCTGGTAGGGCATGGCGGGCTCCTGCACGAGGAAAGAGTAAAGAGGAAAGAGGAAACAGGAAAGAGCGAATGGGCGAAGCGACGAACCAAAGCCGGCAGCGGCGATGCGCTACCGATTCAGGATCGCATTTTCAACTTGAACCGTCGGCCTCGGCGCGTTCCATGTCCTTCCTGTTTGCTATTTCCTATCTCGTATTTCCCATTTCCTGTTCCCTATTCCTTCGGCCTCTTGTCCACGATCCGCTTCGCCTTCCCGAGCGACCGCTCGATGCCGCCGGGATGCACCACGCGGACTTCGGCGGTGATGCCGATCAGGTTCTTCATGCGCTGGCCGAGCAGCGAGCCGGCAGCCTCTCCTTCGCCATAGCCGACGCTGGTTGCTCGTTCCACGAGGACGGTGATCTCGTCGAGGTTCTGCGGCCGCGTGATCTCGACCTGGTAGTGGGGCGCAAGGCGCGCGTCGCGCAGGATCAGCTCCTCGACCTGCGTCGGGAACAGGTTCACGCCGCGGATGATGAGCATGTCGTCCGAGCGACCCGTGATCTTTTCCATCCTTCGCATCGAGCGCGCGGTCGGCGGAAGCAGGCGCGTCAGATCGCGCGTCCGATATCGGATGATGGGCAGCGCTTCCTTGCTGAGCGAGGTGAACACGAGCTCGCCCTTCTCGCCGTCGGGCAGGACCTCGCCGGTCTGCGGATCGACGATCTCGGGATAGAAGTGATCTTCCCAGATGGTGAGACCGTCCTTGGTCTCGATGCATTCCTGCGCGACGCCTGGACCCATCACTTCGGAGAGCCCGTAGATGTCGATCGCGTCCATGTCGAGCGTCGATTCGATGGTCGTGCGCATCTTGGCCGTCCACGGCTCCGCGCCGAAGATGCCGATCGACAGCGAGCACTCGCGCGGATCGCGTCCCTGGCGCTGCATCTCCTCGGCGATCGCCAGCATGTACGAGGGCGTCACCATGATGATGTCGGGTTCGAAATCCGCGATGAGCTGCACCTGGCGCTCGGTCATGCCGCCCGACATCGGTATCACCGTGCACCCGAGCTTCTCGGCGCCGTAATGCGCACCGAGGCCGCCCGTGAACAAACCATACCCATAGGCGATGTGCACGATGTCGCCGGGCCTTCCGCCGGCCGCGCGTATCGAGCGCGCCATCACGCTCGCCCACGTGTCGATGTCCCTGGCGGTGTAACCGACGACCGTGGGCTTGCCCGTCGTCCCCGAGGACGCATGGATGCGCACCACGCTCTCGCGCGGCACCGCGAACATGCCGAACGGATAGTTCTGACGCAGATTGTCCTTGACGGTGAACGGGAATTTCGCAAGATCCGCAAGCGACTCGCAGTCTTCTGGCCGGATGCCGACCCGGTCGAACGCGGCGCGATAGTGCGGCACGTGCGCGTAAGCGTGCGCCAGCGACCACCTCAGTCGTTGCAGCTGCAGCGCCTGCAGCTCGTCACGGCTCGCGGTCTCGATGGGCTCGAGGAGCCCGGGTTCCGGTGTTCTCGACGGCATCGTCCGTACCTTCGCGCAAAGATCTTCTACACGGCGGCGGATGAAACGCTGTCCGCGCGATGTCGCGGACGGCCACTGCGCGTCTCAGCCGCGCTCGAACTCGCATCGCTCCGTTTCATGCCTTCGCCGTATCCCTCGTGGACTCCTTGTTCCCGATGGCGATTCACGGCACGTCGACGACATGTCCCTTGATCCGGTAGCTCTTCCCGCGAAACAGCGCGATCGTCTCGCCGCGATCATTGCGCACAGTGATGTCGTATACGCCGGTACGTCCGGCGAGACTGCGCTCCTCGGCGATTGCGGTCAGGCGCTCGCCTTGTCGGGCGGGAGCCACGAATTCGATCGAGCCGCCCTGCGCGACCGTGTTGAGGTTGTAGCTGTTGCACGCGAAGGCGAAGGCGCTGTCGGCGAGCGTGAAAATGAACCCGCCATGACAGATCGCATGGCCGTTGACCATGTCCTCGCGCACGATCATGGACAGCTCGGCCCGACCTGGCGAACAGCGCACGATCTGCATCCCCATGCGTTGCGAGGCGAGGTCGCGCGCGAACATCTCGGCCGCGACGCGTTCGGCGAGCGCTTGTGCTGCAAGCGGATCGAGCGCCTTGGGCTCGTGCTCGTGTCGGTCCATGTCAGGATGCGCGCAGCGGCGTACCGCTCGCCGCGCGACGCAGCAAAAGCGGCGAGACCCGGTAACGATCTTCGCCGTAATGCGCGCCGAGGTTCGCGATGACGTCTCGCACGCGCGCGGGCCCGACCGTGTCCGCCCACGCGAGCGGTCCGCGCGGATAGTTCACCCCGTCGCACATGGCGGCATCGATGTCCTGCGGCGTCGCGATCGCCTGCGTCACCGCGTCGGCCGCCTCGTTGGCGAGCAGTGCCACGGTACGCATGACGCACAGGCCGGCGACATCGTCGAGTCGACTGATAGCCATGCCAGCCTTCTGCAATGCACCGACGGCCGCGTTGCCGGCGTCCTGATCACAACCGTCCGCAAATGCGACGGCCATGCGCGTGCATCGACCGTAGTCGAGGGCGAGATCGAAGACGACCACGTTGGGCAAACCGGCCGTAGCCGCACGTGCAGTCGCCGTCCTGCCGTCGGTCGGGACGAGCCAACCCGGCCCGGTCTCGATTGCACCATCGCCGAGCACCGGATGTCGCGGCGCCTCCTGCACCTCGATGCCAGCCCCAGTCATGCGCTCGACGAGCGCGCTCGCTGCGTCGGTCTTGCCATGGACGATGACGCGCAAGGGAGCTGGACACGGCGGTGCGCTTTGCGGCGCCAGCGGCTGCGCATCCTTCGCATAGTCGTAAAAACCGCGTCCCGATTTGCGACCCAGGCGACCGGCCGCGACGAGCTCCTGCTGCAAACCCGACGGCGTGTAGCGCGGATCGTGGAAGAACGCTTGCCACACACTGCGCGTCACCGCGAAGTTGACGTCGAGCCCGATCAGGTCGATGAGCTCGAACGGACCCATGCGAAAGCCGCCCGTCTCGCGCATCACCGCGTCCAGCGTCGCCACGTCGGCCGCCCGCTCGGCAAGCAGTCGCAGCGCCTCGCCGTAAAACGGTCGCGCACAGCGATTGACGATGAAACCCGGCGTGGACTTCGCGTGCACCGGCTTCTTGCCCCAGCGCTGCGCCGTTGCGTAGATGCACTGCGCGGTGTCCGTCGACGTCGCAAGCCCGCTCACCACTTCGACGAGCGCCAACACCGGGGCCGGGTTGAAGAAGTGCATGCCGACCACCCGCTCGGGACGGCGGCATCTCGCGCCCAGCGCCGTGATCGAAAACGACGACGTGTTGCTGGCGAGGATGGTTCGGTCGCTCACGACGCGTTCGATCTCGCTCAGCAGCTCCTGTTTCGCATCCAGGTCCTCGACGATCGCCTCGATGACCAGTGCGGCCAATGCGCAATCGCCAAGCGCGTGCACGCATACGATGCGCTCGGCAACCGACCGCGCCTGCGCAGGATCGAGCTTGCCCTTTTGCGCAAGGCGATCGAGATCCGCGCCGATGCGCTTGCGTGCGTCCTCCGCTCCGCCCAGGCGGGTATCGAACAACAGCACCCGGTGTCCGGCGCGCGCGGCCACCTGCGCGATGCCCGAGCCCATCGCCCCTGCGCCGATGACGGCCACTACGGCCTCCGGAGCCAGCGCGCCGCTCACTTCCGCACCATCGCGCGATCGGGCCGCCGCATGGTCAATGCCCCGTGAAGCGTGGAGCGCGCTTGTCCATGAACGCGCTCACGCCCTCGCGGTAATCGTCGCTGTATCCCAGCTCGCGCTGAAAGTCGCGCTCGAGCTCGAGTTGCTGTTCGAGCGAGTGGTGCTCCGATTGCTCGAGCGCTCGCTTGATGCGCGCAAGACCGCGCGTGGGCGCGACAGCGAGCTGCTCGCAGACCTGTTGCACGCATGCCGTGAACTCGACGTCGTCGACGCAACGCCAGATGAGTCCCCACTCCTCGGCCTGCGGCGCGCCTAGCTTGTCGCCCAGCAACGCCAACCCGCGTGCGCGTGCGCTGCCCACCAGCCGTGGCAGGAAGTAGGTACCACCCGAGTCGGGGATGAGGCCGATGCGCGCAAACGACTGGATGAACGAAGCGGAGCGTGTGGCGATCACGATGTCGCACGCGAGCGCGATGTTCGCGCCGGCGCCTGCAGCAACGCCGTTGACCGCGCAGACGACCGGTTTGGGCATCCGTCGCAGCGCGAGGATCAGCGGCCGGTAGTTACGTTGGATCGATTCGCCGAGGTCTACCGGCGCGGCGCCGGGCGCGACGGCGCGATCGCCGAGGTCCTGCCCTGCGCAAAAGCCGCGCCCCGCACCGGTGAGCAGCACCACCCGCACGCTTGCGTCGTGCTCGACTTGCGCAAGTGCATCGCGCAACGCCTCGTGCATCGCCGTGGTGAAGCTGTTCAGGCGATCCGGCCGGTTCAGCGTGATCCGCCCGATGCCGTCGGCAACTTCCAACAGGATCGAATTGTCCATGGGTAGCGGGGCTAGATGGGTTGCCGGTTCGTGGGTCCTAGGGCCTCTTCAAGCCTCCGACCCGGTTGATGCGCCAAGGCCTTGCGCATGGACTCGCTGACAGCCGATCACCATAGCCAACAACGCTTCTTGCTTCACACGTGCATCCGATGCTGCACGATCCTGAATCGCCCTGCAACGTAGGCTGCGTCGGTCAATGCGGCATTGGCTGCCGGGTTGGCGCCCGTGCCGTGGAAATCCGAGAACGCCGCCGATTGGTTCACGAACACGCCGCCGGTCAGGTTGATCGACAAGGCGACGCCGACATCCTCGGCGATATCCACTGCCCGATCGATGACGTCCTGCCTGGTCGAATACAGTGAAAGGGTCAGCGCGCCATGACCGGTCACTGCGTCGCGAACGATCGCGAGGCTGTCCTCGGTCGACTCCGTCGCAATCACGAATGCGATCGGCCCGAACCACTCGTTGAGATAGGTCGCCCGATCCTCGCGCTTGAGCTTGACGATCAGCGGCGTGCGGATGGTCGCATCCGGATATTGGGGATGCTGCAGCGACTTGGTGTCGAGCACCACTTCGCCGAGCGCGCGAGCCGCCTCGAGGCGCCGCAAGACGCCCTCGTTCTGAACCGCACCGAGCACCTCGACGGCGCGCGCCGGATCACCCAGGAGTTTCGACACGCCCTCGCCCAGCGCAGCAGCGACCTGGTCGAACGACAGACGACCCTCGGCGGTGTCGATGCCATCGACGGGAACGTAGATGTTCTGTGGAGCGGTGCACATCTGGCCGGTGTAGAGCGCGAGCGAAAACGCGATGTTGCGCACCAGGCCCTTGAAATCGTCGGTGGAGTCGATGACGATCTGGTTCACACCGGCCTTCTCGGTGAACACCTGCGCCTGCCGCGCGTTCTCCTCGAGCCAGCGGCCGTTCCCGGTGCTGCCGGTGAAGTCGATGATCTTCACTTCGGGTCGCAGTGCAAGCGCCTGCGCGGTGTCGTCACCGGCTTCGTGCGCAACCAGCGTGACGACGTTGGGATCGTAGCCGGCCTCCGCGATCACCTCGCGCGCGATCTTCACGGTGATCGCGAGCGGCAGGATCGCTCCCGGATGCGGCTTGACGATCACGGCGTTGCCCGTCGCGAGGCTCGCGAACAACCCGGGGTAGCCGTTCCACGTTGGAAACGTGCAGCAGCCGATCACCAGCCCGATTCCGCGCGGAACGATGCGATAGCGCTTGGTCATGCGCAACGGCTCGTTGCGCCCCTGCGGCTTCTCCCAATGCGCCTCACCCGGGATGCGCCGCATCTCGTCCCACGCGTAAGCAACAGCTTCGAGGCCGCGATCCTGCGCGTGCGGCCCCCCGGCCTGGAACGCCATCACGAACGCCTGGCCCGTCGTGTGCATGATCGCATGGGCCATCAGGAAACTCGCCTTGTTGATGCGCGCCAGGATCTCGAGGCATGCACCGACCCACACTTCGGGGCCCGCCTTGCGCCACGCGGCTTCGGCATCCTGCGCGGCCGCGATCAATGCGTCGATGTCGGCACGCGGATAACGCACGCCCAGGTCGATGCCATAGGGTGAGCGCTCGGCGCCGACTTCGCCGATCGTGGCCGCCTGCACGAGAGGAAAGCGACGGTTCAGCAGCGTTTCGAATTCCGCCTTGCCCCTCTCGGCAGCGCCTTCGCCGTAGACCTTAGGGCTCGGCGACTCGGGATAAGGGGTCCAGTAACCGCGCTCGCCGATCGCCTGCACGGCACGATCGAGCGTTGCGCGATGACGTTCGAAAAAGGGATGCGACACGGCTCTTCCTGTCGATGGGGCAGTCGATCGATCACTCTAGCATGCGTGTTACGCGTCCCGCCGGCGTTGCTACGCAACGCTGCGCGGGCTGTCTCTACGCCATGCCGGTCTGATCGAAATCGATGGCGACCTTGTCGGTGACCGGGTAGCTCTGGCACGCGAGGATGAACCCGCGTGCGATCTCGTAGTCCTCCAGCGCGAAGTTCACGTCCATGTCCACTTCACCGGAAGTGAGTCGGCAGCGACAGGTCGAGCACACGCCGCCCTTGCACGAATACGGCAGCTCGATGCCGTTGCGCAGCCCGGCGTCGACGAGGTTCTCGTGTCCCTTTTCCGCGAAGAACGTGCGCTGCGCCCCGTCGATGGTCACGCTCACTTCGCACTGCACGCTGCTTGCTTCGGGCAAGGGGCGCGGCACGTGAACGTGGCGCGGGATGCTCGCGGCAAAACGCTCGACGTAGATGCGCTCTTCAGGAAAATCGCGCGCGCGCAGCGCCGTGCGCACGCTGTCCATCATCCCCTCGGGTCCGCAGATGAACACCGCGTCCACATCGGCGAGCTCGACCCAGTGATCGAGCAACGCACCGGCCTTGGCCTGGTCGATGCGACCGTGCAAAAGCTCGATGTCCTGCGCCTCGCGCGACAGGACGTGCACGAGGTTGAACCGGTCGATGTACCTGTCCTTGAGTGCCGCAAGCTCCTCGCGGAACATGACGCTGCCGGAGGCGCGGTTGCCGTAGAACAGCGTGAAGCGCGAACGCGGCTCGCCCGCGAGCGTGGACTTCACGATCGATAGCAGAGGCGTGATGCCGCTGCCCGCGGCGAAGCCGACATAGTGATGAGCGGCCGCGGCGTCGAGCGGGACCTGGAAGTGTCCCATCGGCGGCATGACCTCCAGGGCGTCGCCGGCCGCCAGCGCTTCGTTGATCCACGTGGAGAAGACGCCGCCCGGCGCCTTTTTCACCGCAATGCGCAATTCACCTTCCTGCACGCCCGAGCAGATCGAGTACGAGCGCCGGCAGTCGGCGCCATCGACCGCTGCGCGCAGCGTCAGGTGCTGCCCCTGCAAATAACGAAACTGGTCGCGCAGCGCGTCGGGCACCGCGAAGGTCACGACGACCGCTTCGCGGGTATCGCGCTCGACCCGCGCGACGGTCAGAGGATGGAATTTGCTCATCGGGTCATGCGCATTGAAACGATAAACCCGCGATGAGAGATGCGCGCACGCGACACGTGTCGTGCGACGTGCGAGCCGATGGTTCGCAACCGTTGCGAACCGAAGCGGCGCCGTTTGAATGGGCCATCGCCTATCGCCTATTGCCTGTCGCCTGTCGCCTAGAACGCCTTGAAGTAATCGAACGGCTCGAGGCAGGCATCGCAGCGGTATTGCGCCTTGCACGCGGTGGATCCGAACTGGGATAGCAGGCGCGTGCTGGTCGATCCGCAGCGCGGACACGGCACCGCGGCGGAGTCGCGTCGCCTGACCCCGATCGATGCAACGTCGATGCGCTGAGCGCTGCCCTGCGGAGGCGCGATCCCGAACGCTTGCAGCTTTGCCCTGGCCTCAGGCGCGACCCAGTCGGTGGTCCAGGCCGGCGCCAGCACCGTGTCGATGCGCACGTCGCGAATACCGATCGCTTCGATCGCGCTTGTGATGCTGGCACGAATCGCTTCGGTCGCCGGACATCCGGAATACGTTGGCGTGACGCGGATCACCAGCGCGTCATCTTCCCACGCGACGTCGCGCACGATGCCGAGCTCGACGATCGAGATCGCGGGCACTTCGGGATCCGGAATCTCGCCAAGCGCGTGCCAGGCGGTCGCAACGATGTCGCTGCCTGCGCGTCCGGACTGTTCCACCGCTCTCGCGGTCGCCGCGACAGCTCGTTGCTCGGCGGTGACCACGCCCGGCCTCGCCTCGATCACCATTGCGCGCCAGGATAGGCGCGCTGCAGGAACTGCATCTCGGCGAGCAGATGGCCGAGGTGCTCGGTATGGACGCCCTGCTTTCCGCCGCGTCCTTGCGCTCCCTGCATCCATGGATTGGGGGGAACCACCAGCGTCGCTTCGGCGAACACCGCTTCGACACGCGCGCGCCAGGCCGTGACAAGTTCCGTAACGTCGACTGCGATGCCCGCCTCGACAAGCCCGCGCTCCAGCGCGTCCTGCATGAACAGCTCACCCGTGTACATCCACAGCGCATCGACAGCGCCTTGCATGCGACGATGCGACTCGTCGGTGCCGTCGCCCAGCCGCACGACCCAATCGGCCGAGCGCTCGACGTGATAGCGGACTTCCTTGAGCGCCTTGCCGGCGATCGCAGCCACGCGCGCGTCCGCCGAGCGCGCGAGTCCCTCAAGCGCGAGGACGTGCCATTGATCGTAGAGGAACTGCCGCGCCATCGTGTCGGCGAAGTTGCCGTTCGGCTGCTCGACGAGCAATACGTTGCGGAATTCCGCGACATCGCGGAGGAACGCAAGCTCGTCCTCGGTACGTCCGTAGCCGGTCGCCTCTTCTTCGACTTCGCCCGCGTAGCCGAGCCACAGCCGCGCCTGGCCCAGGAGGTCGAGGCCGACGTTGGTCAGCGCGATGTCCTCCTCGATCGCCGGCGCCTTGCCGACCCATTCGCCCAGCCTTTGAGCCAGGATGAGATCGGAGTCGCCCAGGCGCAGGAGAAGCTCGAAGAGCGGTGGTGTCGGCACGTCGGCAGTTGCGGTGGGGCTCACAGCGGGGTCCACTGAAATCGTGCTTGGTTATTCGTTATTGGTTGTTAGCCTGCCAGTTCAGCGCCGTCGATACATGCGATAGCAAAGCGCTTTGGATCCTCTATGAACGGATTCAGATCCGGGCACACTTACAACCCACAACCAACGACGTTCCTGGTTTTGCATTCAGATGTGCTTCACCTCGTCGGGCATCGGGAAGAACGTCGGATGCCGGTAGACCTTGTCGTTGGCCGGCTCGAACAAGGCTTCCTTGTCTCCCGGCGACGAAGCATGCACGTCGGCAGAGCGTACGGCCCAGATCGATACGCCTTCGTTGCGACGCGTGTACACGTCGCGGGCGTTCTTGATGGCCATCTCGGCGTCGGCCGCGTGCAGGCTGCCGACGTGCTTGTGCGCAAGTCCGTGCTGCGACCGGATGAAGATCTCCCACAGCGGCCATTCACGCATAGAAACCTCTTCGCTCATGGGTATCTGAAAAACAGCGGTTCCAGGGACCGGTTGTCAGCGCGCCCAGGTCGACTCCGTCCCGAAGTGCTGCGCCAACGCTCACGCATGATCGTCGACGCACACCCAAACCTGACAGCTCGCCGTGCGCGCATGCGGCGTCGGCCGTAACCATCTCAAGCCGCACGCGACCGCGCTGCGGCGTGCTTCTCCGCATACGCGAGCGCCGCCTCGCGCACCCACGCGCCGTCTTCCCACGCCTTGACGCGCACACGCATGCGATCGCGGTTGCAAGGACCGTTGCCCTTCAGCACTTCGTGGAACTCGTTCCAGTCGATGGG
>DATKLH010000045.1:0-4502 GCA_035542515.1 Casimicrobiaceae bacterium | reverse complement strand
CCCGGCGCGGCGCGTCGTTCTCCCTCCACGCCGATCAGGAAGCCCGGCTGGTCGACGAGGAAAACAATCGGCACGTTGAACGAATCGCACAGCACGATGAACGACGTCGCCTTGGCACAAGCGTCGACATCGATCGATCCGCCCTTGAACTTGGGATTGTTGGCGATGATCCCCACGGTCCTTCCGTCCAGGCGACCGAGGCAAGTCACCATCGATTTGCCGAAGCGCGGCTTGAGCTCGAACAGGCTCCCCGCATCGAGGATGCGATCGATCACATCGCGCGAGTCGTAGACCTGCGACCTCGACTCGGGCACCACGTCGAGGATGTCCTTCATGCGCTCGCCGGACTCCGGCGGCACGTCGGCAACCGGTGGCGCCTCGCCGCTGTGACTGGGCAGATAACTCAGGAAGCGCCTCACCATGTCCAGCGCCTGCTCGTCGGTATCGACGGCAATGTCGACCAGACCGGTCGTGCCGGTATGGAGCTGCCATCCGCCGAGCTCCTCGGGATCGACCGGCTGGCGGATCGCGAGCGCTGTCACGCGACTGCTCGCAACCGCCATGGTCGCGCCCTTGCGCATCACGACGAAATCGGAAAGACACGCGTACCAGGTCGAAGAGCCGTAGCAGCTTCCGAGCAGCGCCGATACCCAGGGCGTCTTGCGATCGCGCAGATACTCCACCGGATCCTGACCGAGGATCGCACGTCCCGGCGCACCCATGCGATCGGGCATCCTCGATCCCGCGGATTCGCCAAGGAACACGATCGGCATCCCCGATTCGGTGGCCACCTGCTTCACGTGCTTGATCTTCTTGCCGTTGACCACGCTGCTCGACGCGCCAAGCACGGTGAAGTCGTTCGATACCACCGCGACGGGACGTCCATCGACCAGGCCGTAGCCTGCGACCTTTCCATCGGCAGGTGTCTTGTCGCGCGCTTCCGGCCGATACGACGTCGCGAGGAGCCCGGACTCGAGGAAGCTGCCGCGATCGAACAGGACATCGATCCGTTCGCGCGCATTCAACACGCCTTGCGCGCGGCGCGCGGCGAGCCGCTCGGGCCCTCCCATCGCGAGCGCCTTGTCGCGTCTGGCCTTCAACTCTTCGAGGAGCGCTTCATAAGCCATGCGGCTGCACCTTGTCCGTTACGCGTCCGGCAGGTAGCGGCTGCCGTAGCCTGGCTCGCGGTAGGCGGTCGGCGGTAGCTGCCAGGCGCCGGTCGAAGGAACCACGACGTCGCCGTCGACGTGCACGTCGAGAAGGACCGGTTTGCGCAGATCGAGTGCATGCGCCAGCGCATTGCGCAGGTCCTTGCCGTGGTGCACCGACACGCCTTCGACACCATAGCTGCGCGCCATCGCCGCGAAATCGGGACTGTACGGCTTGCCGTCGCGGTAGAACATGGTTCCGAGCTCGCGTCCCTGGAACATGCCGCGCTGGATATCGCGAATGGAAGTCCAGCCGAAGTTGTTCCACACCACCCACACCGCCGGAATGTCGTACTCGACCGCCGTGGACAGCACGTGCGGCGTCATGCTGAATCCGCCGTCGCCGCAGACCGTGACGCATGGACGATCCGGCGCAGCAAGCTTGGCGCCGAGGACCCCGCACACGCCGAAGCCCATGCCGCCGAATCCGTAGGCGTTGAGAAACGTGCGCGGACGCCGACATTCCCAGAACTGCATGAACCAGTTGTGGTGCGCGCCCACGTCGGGCAGCAGGATCGCATCGTCGGGCAGCAACTCGCGCAGCGTCGTCACGACCTGGCGCGGATGCACTGGGGCGGTCACGCCGGTGTAGTGACCTTCGATGTGACTGTTCCACTGCTTGCGCCATTCCGCAATCTCGCGATGCCACGATGCGAGGTCCGCCGGTGTTGCGCGCCGCCGCCCGAGCTCGGCCAATACCTGCTCGATGAAGGTCTTCACGTCGGCAGCGACCCCGAGCGCGACGGGATAGGCGCGGCCGATTTCGTTGGGATCGATGTCGACCTGGATGAGCCTGGCCGGCGGAATGTTCCAGCTATAGCCCGGGATCCACGACGACGCCGAACGATCGTCGAAGCGCGCGCCGAGATCGAGCACCAGATCGCTGTGCCGCGCGGCCTGGTTGGCGGGAAATGAGCCGTTGCGTCCCACGAAACCGAGCGACATCGGATGCCGCATGTCGAGGTTGCCCATGCCGTTGGGCAGGCACACCACCGGCAGCCGCAACGCATCGACGAGCGCCGTAATCTCCGCGGAAGCTCCCGACAATGTCGCGCCATTGCCGATGTACAGCACCGGCCGCTTCGCGGCGAGCAGGAGGTCCACTGCGGTGGAAACGTCCTGCTGCGATGCGCCCACTCGGGAACGGATCGCGCTGCGCTGCGCGGACTCGTATTCGACCTCGCCGCTCTCCTGGAATACGTTGAACGGCACGTCCACCACCACCGGGCCCGGGCGGCCGTTGACCGCGGTCGACAGCGCCTGTCGCATGGTGAGCGGCAGCGATTCAACCCGCTGCGGCTGGAAGGTGCGTTTGACGCACTGGCTCAGCATCGCGGGACTCGCGGTCTGCGTTTGCCGCGACAGTTCCTGGAACGCCCCGCGGTGGGCTTGCTGGGTCGGGACGTTGGCGGTGATCGCGAGTATCGCCGACGAATCGAGGAACGCGTTGGCGAGCGGCATCAGCAGGTTGGCCGTGCCGGGGCCGATCGACGTGAGCGTGGCCGCCGGTTGGTTGCACACGCGGTAATAGGCGTCGGCCATGTGGCCGGCGCATTGCTCGTGTCGCGGCGAGATCATCGTGATCTCGCCGCGCCTGTCGTACAACGCGTCGATCAGCCCCACGTTGCCGTGGCCGCACACGCCGAAGATGTACGGCACGTTCTCCCGGATCAGGAAATCGACGATGTACTCGCCACCTTTGGCATTGGGCATATCTTGCTCTCCAGCAGTCCTAGAACTCGCGCGGACGCACATACGGGCGACGCGCAGCCCATCCTGCGCTGATACGTCCGTTGCCGGCGTTGCCCGACGACACCCGCGTCACGACGCCCAATCGATGCGCCATCATGCGCTTTGCGCGAACGCCACCGCTTCATGATGCAGCATCGCAAACACCGTGTCGGCGATCGGGAGCGAAGCGGTGATGCCGGGACTCTCGAATCCGAACAGGTTCACCAGCCCTTCGATGCCATGCTCCGCTTCGCCCTGGAACAGCCAGTCGGCGGGCGGCATCCCGGGGCCGTTGAGCCGCGGACGAATACCCGCGTAGTCGAGCGCCAGCGCGCCGGGACGTAACGCAGGCAGGTAGCGGCGAACCGTGTCGTAGACATGATCGATCGGCCAATCCTGCAGGCCGTAGTCCACGTCGTCGACCCACTGCTCGTCGGGACCGAAACGGCCGCGCATCGCCAGGTCGAGGGTGAAGATTCCACCCTGGCGCCAACTCCTGGGTTCCGGAACGATCAGATGATTGAACGGAGCGCTGCGACCGGCGAGGCTGAAAAACGCGCCCTTCGCGAAGTAGATCTTGGGGACGCGTTCGATGGGCATCGCATCGACTCCGCGCGCGACCTCGGCAGCCCAAAGACCGGCGGCGTTGACGAGGAATCGGCAACGAATCTGCGCACGCTCGCCCGTCGCGGATACGCTCTGCACGCGAAAGCGCCCTCCCTCGCAATGTGCGCTTTCGAATGCATTCGTGACCGCGATGATCGCGCCCGCCGCTTGCGCGTCGGCGCTGAAAGCAAGCATGAGCGCGTGGGAATCGACGATGCCCGTGACCGGCGAAAGCAGCGCCGCGCTGCAGCGCAGCTCCGGCTCGAGCGCTTTGGCCTGCGTTGCGGTGAGCAGGCGCAGTCCCGGAACCCCGTTGAGCTCGCCGCGCGCACGCATTTCTTCCAGCCACGGCACGGATGCCTCGTCGGTGGCGATGACCAGTTTGCCGAGCTGCCGATACGCGATCGAGCGCGACTCGCAATAGCCATAGAGCGCTTCGCGCCCGCGTGTGCACAGCGTTGCCTGTGGGCTTCCGGGCCGGTAGTAGATGCCGGCGTGAATGACCTCGTTGCTTCGCGAGCTCGTGTGCGTGCCAACCTGGCCGGCGCGCTCGAGGACGATCACTTCGCGGCCTGCGCAGGCGAGCCGGCGCGCCACCGCGAGCCCGATGATCCCCGCGCCGACGACCACGCATTCGGCATCGAAAATGTCGTTCGTCGCACCCACACCCGATGGCCGACGTCAATCGTGCGGCAGGGTGTTGAGCATCGAGCCTCGCGCGGCGAATGTCTCGTACCAGCGCCGCAGGTTCGGGTTCGACTCGCGCCACGCCAGGTCCATCGTATCGACGCGGAAGTCGAAATGACCGAGCGCGACGGCCGTCGTGATAGAAACGATCGTAACGTCGCGACCGAAGTCCTGGACCTGCTGCTCGAGCGCATCGAGGCATCGCCGAACCACCTTCTCCTGCCTCTGGATCCATCCGGGCGACTGCTCCTGCGCGGGCCGACGCTTTTC
>DATKLH010000044.1:0-3152 GCA_035542515.1 Casimicrobiaceae bacterium | reverse complement strand
CCAGCGCACCGACGCGTCGGGCGTGATCGAGAACACGAGGTCGTCGATCTTGGCCTTGCCGCCCCAGAACTGGGGAAACGCCTTGTAGCGGATGACGGCGTCCTTCTGGTATTGCACGAGATAGAACGGTCCGGTGCCGATCGGCTCCTGGTCGAGCTTCTCCGGCGTGCCCGCCTTCATCATCGCGTCGGCGTATTCCTTGGACTGGATGCCGGCGTATTCCATCGCGAGGTCGGACAGGAACGGCGCCTCGGGATGATTCAACGTGATGCGCACCGTGTAGTCGTCGATCTTCTCGACCGACTTGAGCAGCTTGGGCAGCCCCATGTCGTTGAAGTACGAATGGTTGGTGCTCGTCACCTTGAAGTACGGGTTGTCTTCCTTCCACTGCCGGTCGATCGCGAAGATGATGTCGTCGGCGTTGAGATCGCGCGTGGGCTTCCACGCGCGATGGTTGTGCCACTTCACACCCTTGCGAATGTGGAAGGTGTAGACCGTGCCGTCGGGCGAGATGTCCCAGCGCTCCGCGAGCCCGGGCACGACCTGCGTGCCGCCACGCTCGAAGTCGACGATGCGGCTGTAGATCTGGCTGTTGGCATCGAACGACGTACCGGTGGTGTTGACCGCCGGATAGAAGTTCTCGGGGCTGCCTTCGGAGCAGAACACCAGCGTCTTCGCGCCAATGCCTGCCGATGCGAGCGCCATCGGCACGGCGAGCGCGGCAACGAGCGCGCGCGTTGCGAAAAGCGACCGATGCTTACCCACGCTGTGCGATTTCATCGACGTCTCCTGGGGTGTGGTCTCATGCGACAGGCACTATGGTATCGCCGCTGTCGCTCGGTTGCGATGCGGGAAACCGTTCGGCCAGGTGGCAGGCCACCAGGCGGCCTTCGACCGGCCGCAGGACCGGCCGCTCGGCGTGGCAGCGATCGATCGCGTGCGGGCAGCGGGTGGAGAACACGCAGCCGAGCGGCGGATTCAACGGAGAAGGCCGCTCGCCACCGACGAGGACGCGTTGCCGCCGCTCCGCAGGCGCGATCCGTGGCGTAGAGGCGAGCAACGCCTGGGTGTACGGGTGCAGCGGTCGAGCGAAGATCGCCGCATTGCTGCCCTGTTCCATCGCGAGACCGAGGTACATCACCAGCACGTCGTGCGCGATATGGCGCACCACGGCGAGGTCGTGCGAGATGAAAAGATAGGCGAGTCCCAGTTCGGCCTGCAGGTCGGCGAGCAGGTTGAGCACCTGTGCCTGCACCGATACGTCGAGCGCGGACACCGGCTCATCCGCGACGACCAGCGCGGGATTGAGCATCAGCGCGCGCGCAATGGCGATGCGCTGCCGTTGGCCGCCGGAAAACATGTGCGGATAACGCACATAGTGCTCGGGTCGCAGCCCGACCTTCGCAAGCATCGCGCGAGCGCGCTCGGCGCGCTCGGCGGGACCGAGCTCGGTGTTGATTGCAAGCGGCGACTCGAGGATCGCACCGACCTTCTTGCGCGGGTTGAGCGAGCCGTAGGGATTCTGGAACACCATCTGCACGGTCTTGCGCAGGGCGCGTCGCTCGCGTTCCTTTGCTGCGACAGCATCGATTCCACCGAGGCGCAGCTCGCCGCCCGAAGGTGGCTCGATCAACGATACCACGCGGCCGAGCGTCGATTTGCCGCAGCCGGACTCGCCGACCACCGCGAGCGTGCGCGCCGGGGCGAGACTGAACGTCACGCCGCCGACGGCCTGCAGCCGCATCGGTGGACTGAACGGTCCTCGGCGGATTTCGTACACGCGCGTGAGGTCGCGCGCTTCGACGACCGGAACGATCGATTGCGCGAGGTCGCCGTCGCGTGTCGCGCCGTCATCGCGTAGCAGACGAGCGTCCGCGCTCATGCGTCTGTCGTGCGGGCGTGTAGCGGACCATCGTGCGCGATGTCCTTCGCGCGTTGCGGATCGCCCAGCGGGTAGTGACAACGCACCCGACCGCCGGCCCACGCGCGCAGCTCGGGACGCGAATCGCACGAGCGCGCGGTCGCATAACTGCATCGCGGAGCGAACAGGCAACCCGCAGGACGGTCATAGATGCCGGGCACGATGCCGGGAATGGTTGCGAGTCGACCCCCGACGCTGCCGCGTTCGGGCATCGCCGCGAGCAGCGCGGCGGTGTAGGGATGTTCGGGCGCAGCGAACAACGCGTCTGCATCGCGCTCCTCGACGATCTGGCCCGCGTACATGACGGCGACGCGTCGCGCCATTTCGGCGACCACAGCCATGTTGTGCGTGACCAGGATGAGTGCCATGCCGCGCTCGCGCTGCAGATCACGCAGCAGGTCCAGGATCTGGGCCTGGATGGTGACGTCGAGCGCGGTGGTCGGCTCGTCGGCGATCAGGAGCCGCGGGTTGCACGCGATCGCCATCGCGATCATCACGCGCTGGTTCATGCCGCCCGAGAGCTGATGCGGGAAGTCCCGCATGCGACTCGCTGCGGCTGGAATGCCGACCTGCTCGAGCAATTCGGTCGCGCGCCGCCGAGCCGCGTCGCGGTCGAGCTTCAGATGCAGCCGCAGCGTTTCGGTGAGCTGAAAGCCGATCGTGAAGCACGGGTTGAGGCTCGTCGTCGGCTCCTGGAAGATCATCGCGACGTCCTTGCCGATCAGCGTGCGCCGCTCGCGCTCGGAGAGGCGCTGGAGGTCGCGGCCGGCGAAGCTCAATCGGCGAGCTTGAACACGACCCGGCCACGGGATCAGTCCCATGACGGCGAGCATCGACACGCTCTTGCCCGAACCGGATTCGCCGACGATGCCCAGCACATCGCCTTCGTCGAGCGAGACGCTGATGCCCTCCACCGCATGCATGACGCCGCTCTGGGTCGGAAAGTCGACCTGCAGGTCCTCGATCTCGAGCAGGGCCATATTCGGTTCAGCCGTGCCTTCGACGCGCGTGGTGACCACCGCATCGGCGAAGTGAATGCATCTTGAGCCGTCGTCCCGGCGAAAGCCGGGACCCAGCCGAGCCGTCGTCGCTGCGAAAGCCAGCAGCCCGTCGTCGTCCCTGCGAAAGCCGCGCTCCGGCGGAGTCGTCGTCCCTGCGAAACGGCGCAACCCGGGTGAATCGTCGTCCCGGCGAAAGCCGGGACCCAGCGACTTTCGCGACACGCCAAGGA
>DATKLH010000043.1:0-6089 GCA_035542515.1 Casimicrobiaceae bacterium | reverse complement strand
AAAACGCCATGACCCCCGAAGACCAACTCCGCATCGACGCGCTTCAGTATCACGAGTTCCCGCTCCCGGGAAAGATATCCATCGCGCCGACCAAGGCGCTCGCCAATTCGCGCGATCTCTCGCTCGCGTACTCGCCGGGCGTCGCGTACGCATGCACCGCGATCCAGCAGGATCCGCACCTGGCCGCCCGTTACACCGCACGCGCGAATCTGGTCGCGGTGGTGACCAACGGCACGGCCGTGCTGGGACTGGGCAACATCGGCGCGCTCGCCGGCAAGCCGGTGATGGAGGGGAAGGGCTGCCTGTTCAAGAAGTTCGCCGGCATCGACGTGTTCGATATCGAAGTGGGCGAGACCGATCCCGACAAGGTGGTCGAGGTGGTCGCCGCGCTCGAGCCGACCTTTGGCGGCATCAATCTCGAGGACATCAAGGCGCCGGAATGCTTCTACATCGAGCGCAGGCTGCGCGAGCGGATGAAGATTCCGGTGTTCCACGACGATCAACACGGCACCGCCATCGTTACCGCGGCCGCGGTTCTCAATGGCATCAAGATCGTCGGCAAGGATCTGGGCAAGGTGAAGCTCGTGGCCTCGGGCGCAGGTGCGGCAGCGATCGCCTGCCTGGATCTGCTCGTGCGTCTGGGGCTCAACCCGCGCAACATCCTCGTCGCGGACAGCAAAGGCATCGTCTACAAGGGCCGCGCCGACCGCATCGATCCCGACAAGGCGCGCTACGCGCAGGAGACCAACGCGCGCACGCTTGCCGATGCTATTCCAGGCGCCGACATCTTCCTGGGCCTTTCGACCGGCGGCGTGCTCAAGGCCGAGATGGTCGCGAAGATGGCCGACAAGCCGATCATCCTCGCAATGGCCAATCCCGAGCCGGAGATTCGTCCGGAGATCGCCAAGCAGGTGCGTCCCGACGTGATCATCGGGACCGGCCGTTCCGATTACGCCAATCAGGTCAACAACTCGCTGTGCTTCCCGTTCATCTTCCGTGGTGCCCTGGACTGCGGGGCCACGACCATCAACGAGGAGATGAAGCTTGCGGCAGTGCGCGCGATTGCCGACATCGCGCAGGCCGAGCCCTCCGAGCTCGTCGCACTCGCCTACGGCGAGCCTACGCCTGCCTTCGGGCCCGACTACCTTATTCCGCGCGCATTCGATCCTCGTCTCGTCACCAACATCCCGCCCGCCGTTGCGAAGGCGGCGATGGACAGCGGGGTCGCGGCGCGTCCCATCGAGGACTTTCACGCGTATCGCGACAAGCTGACGCGCTTTGTGTACCAGTCGGGCCCGACCATGGAACCGGTGTTCGCCGTCGCGCGCAAGGATCCCAAGCGCGTCGCCTACGCCGAAGGCGAGGACGAGCGCGTCCTGCGCGCCGCCCAGGTTGCCGTCGATGAAGGCATCGCGCGCCCGGTCCTGATCGGTCGCACCGACATCATCGCCGCGCGCATCGCTAGACTCGGCTTGCGGCTCAAGCTCGGCGAGAACTGCGAAGGTGTGAACATCCTCGACGACCCGCGCTATCGCGACGCTGCGATGAGCTATTACCGGCTCGCACGCCGGCGCGGCGTGTCGCTCGCGCAAGCGCGCGAGGAGATGCGCACCCGATCCACGCTCGTAGCAGCCATCCTGATGCATCTCGGCGATGCCGATGCGATGCTGTGCGGGACCCTCGGTGACTTTCGCGATCACCTCAAGTACGTGCGCAACGTCATCGGGACGCGGCCCGGCGTGCGTACCTTCGCCGCGCTGCAGATGCTGATCCTGCCGCATCGGCAGCTCTTCATCTGCGATACCGCGGTGAATCTCGATCCCGGCGCGAGCGAGATCGCCGAGATGACGCTGCTCGCCGCGGAGCAGGTGCAGCGCTTCGGTCTCAAGCCCAGCGTGGCGCTGCTGTCGCATTCGAACTTCGGCAGCTCCGACGCGGCGTCGGCGCAGAAGATGCGCGAGGCGCTGCACATCCTCCTCGAGCGCGCACCCGAGCTCGCCGTCGAAGGCGAGATGCGCGCCGACATGGCGCTGTCCAAATCGCTGCGCGACAGCGAATTCCCCGACTCGCGCCTGAGCACCGACGCGAACCTGCTGATCATGCCCAACGTCGATTCGGCGAACATCACCTACAACGCGTTGCGCATGGTCGCCGGAGGCGGCATCACCATCGGCGGCATTCTCCTCGGCGCAGCGAAGTCGGCGCATATCATGACGCCATCGTCGACGGTGCGACGGATCGTGAACATGACCGCCGTTGCGGTCGCAGACGCCGCTTCGCCACGCTGATCGAGACACGCCGTTCGCGGCGCGTCGCAAAGGCCACGGCGCGGTGCAACGGCTTGTGAGGGTGCTTCCCGATCGCTCGCGAGGGATGGTGCACCGGCGACCATGAACTTCACCTCCGAACCTGCCGACGGTGCGAGCCAGGCGGCGCTCAAGTCGCCGGGCGGACACCGCATCGTCGTGGTCGGCGGCGGCGCCGGCGGACTCGAGCTCGCGACGCAACTGGGCGACAAATACGGGCGCCGCGGCAAGGCGGACGTCGTGCTCATCGAGCGCGCGCGCCAGCACTTCTGGAAGCCGCACCTGCACGAGCTCGCCGCGGGCAGCATGGACGTCGACCTGTTCGGCACCGACTATCTCGCGCAAGCGCATTGGCACCGGTTTCGCTACCTGGTCGGCGAGATGGTCGGGCTCGACCGTACGAATCGGCTGGTACACGTCGGACCGGTGCACGACGTCGACGACGAGCTGGTGACGCTGGCGCGATCGTTTCCCTACGACACGCTGATCGTCGCGGTGGGCAGCAAGACCAACGACTTCGGTACCCCAGGCGCACGCGAGCACGCGATTGCGCTCGACACGCCCGAGGACGCCGAGCATTTTCACCGCCGGCTGGTCAACGCCTGCATCCGCGCGCACGCTCAGTCGGCGCCGCTGTCACCCGGCCAGCTCCACGTGGCGATCATCGGCGCAGGCGCCACGGGCGTCGAGCTCGCTGCCGAGTTGCACAACGCCACGCGCACGCTCGTTTCGTTCGGTCTGGACCGCATCGATCCGGAGAAGGACATTCGCATCATCGTGATCGAGGCGGCCGATCGCATCCTGCCAGCGCTGCCCGAGCGTCTCGCAACGGCGGCGCTGAAGTTGCTGGAACGTCTGAACGTGAAGGTGCATACCTCGGCGCGCGTAGCGGAAGTCCTCGACAACGGCGTGAAGCTTGCCGACGGCACCGTGATACCGGCCGAGCTCGTGGTGTGGGCCGCGGGTGTGAAGGCGCCCGATTTCCTGAAGGATATCGGTGGCCTCGAGACCAACCGCATCAACCAGCTCGTCGTGCGCCCGACGCTGCAGACCACGCGCGACGACGACATCTTCGCGATCGGCGACTGCGCCGCCTGCCCGTGGCTGGGTCGCGAAGGCAAGTGGGTGCCGCCGCGTGCGCAGGCCGCGCACCAGCAGGCCTCGCATATGGTGAAGCAGATCGGACGACGGCTCGCCGGCAAGCCGCTCGTCGCGTGGCGCTATCACGATTTCGGCTCGCTGGTCTCGCTTGGGGAGCATAGCGCCGTGGGCAATCTGATGGGCGCGCTCACGCGGCACAACTTCTGGATCGAGGGGTGGTTCGCACGCATGATGTACTTGTCGCTGTACAAGATGCACGAGCTTGCGCTGCACGGCTTCTGGAAGGTCGCGCTCGGCACGCTCGCGCGCGTCATCACGCGACGCACCGAACCGCACGTGAAGCTTCACTGAGCGCGGTCTGTCACACGCGAGGAGCTCGCCGTGGCGAGGCCACCGCTGCGCAAGGCAGAAGTCGCTGGGTCCGGGCGTTCGCCGGGACGACGACGCACTTTGGGGTGCATGCGAACGACCCCATTCCAGGCTCGGCCCTGGTCCGGCTAGACTAATCGGCAAATCCAGGTTGTTCGCGCAGTCGCCGTCTCGGGGGGGACGCAGGGATGGAGGATGGTGATCCGGCACTGCAGGTGAGCGCCGCGCGGGAAGCCGCCTCGCAGATCGCGCCGGCTTCCGTCGCCCAGCGCGCGTTGTGGTTCCTGTGCCAGACGCTGCCATGTCCTGCGCTCTATAACGAAGCGAACGTCTTCCGCCTGCGTGGGGCGCTCGACGTCGCAGCGCTGACCAAGGCATTCGACGAAATCGTCCGCCGGCACGATGCGTTGCGCACGCGCTTCCGCGTGGTAGACGGCGAGCCGGTGCAGGAGATCCTCACCCACTTCGAAGCGACGACGCCGCTTTGCAATCTGTCGTCGCTGCCGGAGCACGAGCGCGAAGCCGAAGCGCTGCGTCGCACTCGAGAGGAAGTCGCGGCGCCGTTCGACCTCGAGCAGGGACCGCTCATGCGCGTCCGGCTGTTGCGGCTCGCGCGCGACGAACACTGGCTGCTGCTCACGCTGCACCACATCATCCGCGACGGCACGTCGAGCGTCATTCTCGCGCGGGAGCTATCGGTCTTGTATGGCGCCTATCGCGCCGGCGAGCGCTCGCCACTGGCGGACCCGGGCGCGCAGTATGTCGACTACGTGAACGCTCAGCAGGAATGGCTGCGCGGAGCGGCGTGCAGCGAACACCTCGCATACTGGAAGCACGCGCTCGACGCATTGCCAGTGCTCGAGCTGCCGCTCGATCGCCCGCGGCCAGTGGTATCGAGCTATCGCGGCGCACGACTCGCCTTCCAGGTCGACGATACGTGCGTCGGCGATTTGCGCGGTCTCGCGCACAGCGAGGGCACCACGCTGTTCACGGTGCTGCTGGCCGCGCTCCAGGTGCTGTTGTATCGCTACAGTGGCCAGGACGACGTGGCCGTGGGCGTTCCGGTGGCGGGGCGTGCGCGTCGCGAATTCACCGACACGATCGGCTACTTCGTCAATCTGCTGGTGATCCGCGGTCGGCTCGATGGGGACCCGACGTTCCGCGCGTACCTCGCCAGCGTGCGCGAACGGACCGGTGAAGCGTATGCGCATCAGATGCTGCCGTTTGCGACTCTCGTGCAGCAGATCGCACCCGAGCGCGACCCGTCGCGCAATCCGCTGTTCCAGGTGGCGCTCGTCAAGGCGACCGATGCGCAGGAGCGACCCGAACTCGCCGGCGTGCTGGTCGATGATCTCGGCATCCGCGGACCCGAGACGGCGAAGTTCGAGCTGCACTTTGCCGTGGCGGAAGAGCAGGGCCGCCTCGTCGGGGAAGTCGAGTACGCCGCCGACCTGTTCGACCGCGACACGATCGCGAGGATGGTGGAGCATTGGCGCACGTTGCTCGCGGACATCGTCGCTCAGCCGGATTGCACGGTTTCGAGGTTGCGCCTTGCCAATGAAGGTGACCGTCGGAGGGCAATCGTCCACTGGAACCCCACGCGCAACCATGGCGCCGGCGAGCGCGGCGTCGCAGAGCTATTCATCGCACAGGTCCGGGTCACGCCCGACGCGATGGCCGTTGTCGATGGGGCCACCGCGCTGACGTACAAGGCGCTGGAGCTTCGCGGCCGCGCACTTGCACAGCGCCTGCACGAGTTGCACGTTGCGCGCGGATCGCGCGTGGGCGTGTGCATGGAGCGTTCCGCGCAACAGGTCGTCGCGACGCTCGGCGTTCTAATGGCCGGATGCGCCTACATCCCGCTCGACCCGGCGCATCCGCCGGAGCGCATCGGAATGCTCCTCGCCGCGGCCGATGCGGCCGCCGTGGTGGTTGACTCCGTTTCCCAGCGCGCGCTAGCCAGTGCGCAGGTGTCGAGCGATCGGCCGGTGCTCCTCATCGACGATCTGGAACCCGCTGCCGACGCAACCGGGCAATCGGGTGCAGCTCCGGAGCACGGCGAAGATCTCGCGTACATCATGTACACGTCGGGCTCGACCGGCGAGCCCAAAGGCGTCGCCGTACCTCATCGCGCGATCGTGCGCCTGGTGCGCGATACCGACTACGTCCGCATCGCTGCACCGGACGTCGTCGCGCATCTCTCCAATCCTGCGTTCGACGCGTCGACCTTCGAAATCTGGGGCGCGCTGCTCAATGGTGCGTGCGTTGCCGTGATTCCACGCAACGAGGTCTTGTCGCCGACGGATCTCGCGA
>DATKLH010000042.1:0-3790 GCA_035542515.1 Casimicrobiaceae bacterium | reverse complement strand
ACATCGAGGAGATACAGATCGCGCAGGGATCGGGTGAATTCGCGGACGCAGCGATCGCTGCAATCCGTCAGGCGCGCTATCATCCCGCTGCCAACAAGGGCGCTGGCATCCGCTACCCGATCGCCCTCGAATTCCAATTCTCGCTGCACAGCGCCGAACGAACCGCCAGTGCAGGCCGCGGTCAGTGAGCCGAATCGCGAGTCCCGGCTGCGGAACAATTGGTCGTATTTCGTGTGCGTCGGCCGCCCTACCCCATCGTCGGCATATGGAACCCGGGCGCTGCGCTGCCGTCGTCGGGCCATCGCGCGGTGATCGTCTTGCCGCGCGTATAGAAGCGCACGCCATCCATGCCGTGCACCGACAGGTCGCCGAACAGCGAATGGCGCCAGCCGCCGAACGAATAGAAGGCCATCGGCACCGGAATGGGCACGTTGATGCCCACCATGCCGACCTCCACATCCTGCTGGAAGCGACGCGCAGCGTGGCCTGAGCGGGTGAAGAGCGCGGCGCCGTTCGCGTACGGATTGGAATTGATCAGGTCGATCGCGTCGGTGAGCGAATCGACGCGCACCACGCCGAGCACCGGCCCGAAGATCTCTTCGCGATAGATGCGCATCGACGGTGCGACGTTGTCGAACAGCGTCGCGCCCACGAAGAATCCGTTGTCGTGCCCCGCCACCCCCGGCTCGCGTCCGTCGACCACCAGCGAAGCACCTTCGGCGACACCGCTGTCGATGAGTCCCACGATTCGATCCCGCGCACCGCAGGTGATCACCGGACCCATCTCGATATTGGGCGCATCGCCGGGTCCCAGCGTCACGCGGCGCGCACGCTCCGCGAGTCGCGCGACCAGCGGATCGGCCGCTTCACCGACCGCGACGATCGCGGAGATCGCCATGCAGCGTTCGCCGGCCGAACCGTAACCGGCGCCGATGATTGCTTCGGTGGCGAACGCCATGTCGGCATCGGGCAGGACGATCGCGTGGTTCTTCGCGCCACCGAGGGCCTGCACGCGCTTGCCGTGCCGGGCACCGGTCTCGTAGATGTACTTGGCGATCGGCGTCGATCCCACGAAGGAGACCGCCCTCACCAGCGGATGCTCGAGCAACGCGTCGACGGCGTCCTTGTCCCCATGCACGACGTTGAAGACGCCGTCCGGCAAACCGGCTTCCTTGAGCAGCTCCGCGAGGCGCAGCGACAGCGTCGGATCACGCTCGGAGGGCTTCAGGATAAACGTGTTGCCGCAGGCGAGCGCGATCGGGAACATCCACATCGGAACCATCGCGGGGAAATTGAACGGCGTGATGCCGACGCACACGCCAAGCGGCTGGCGCAGCGAGTAGCTGTCGACATCGGTGCCGACCGTCTCGCTGTACTCGCCTTTGAGGAGATGCGGAATGCCGGTCGCGAACTCGACCACCTCGGTGCCGCGCGTGATCGAGCCCTCGGCGTCGACGAGCGTCTTGCCGTGCTCCTGGGTGACGATGCGTGCGAGGTCCTTGCGATGCTTGTCGAGAAGATCGCGAAAGCGCATCAGGGTGCGGGCCCGTCGCAACGCCGGCGCCGCGCGCCAATCGGGGAACGCGGCGGCGGCAACCTGCACGGCGTGGTCGACGTCCGCAGCATTGGCGAAGGGCACATGCCGGATGACTTCGCCGGTCGCCGGATTGAAGACCTCGCCGTAACGCTTGCTCGTCGGCGTTGCGGCACGCCCCGCGATCCACAAGGGCAGGCGTTCCAGAGTGCTCAGATCCATGGTGGCCTCCTTACTTCGATGGGCGATCGTTGATGGTCGATGGTCGATGGGCTATGGTCGATGGTCGATGGTCGATGGTCGATGGTCGATGGTCGATCGTTGATGGGCGATGGGCGATCGTGCATGGGGCGACGAGCAGCTGGCGTCCATGAAGTGCGATCGGCGTGCATCACGGGGTTCACGACGCTCACGAAGACTCGCCTCGACGACGCTTGGCCCGCCAACGCCTTGTCAGCTCCGGCGAGTGCAGGCGTCCGTGCTCCTTTTTCCACCCGCGCGCGGCGTTATCGCCCTTCGCTCTATCGCGCATCCTCCCGCTCATCGCCCTGCCCTTCGAATTCGCGCAGTCGCGCGACGTAGCGCGCAACGACGTCGACTTCGATATTCACGCGCCCACCGGCGGGCAACTGCCGCAGGTTCGTCGCCGCAAGCGTATGCGGGATCAGGTTGACCGAAAAACGGCGACCTGCGACCTCGTTCACCGTCAAGCTTACACCGTGCACGGCGACCGAACCCTTGCCCGCGATGAAGCGTGCAAGCGCCTGCGGCACTTCGATTTCCAGCGTGAAGCTGCCGTGGGCGTCGTCGGTGACCGGTTGCAGGCGCATCACCGTTGCCACGCCATCGACATGACCAAGCACCAGGTGTCCTCCGAGGCGATCCGACAACTTGAGCGACTTCTCGAGATTGACCTCACCCGTGGCATCGAGGCCGGCGGTGCAGCGCAGCGTCTCGGCCGACACGTCGAAAGCGAGAGTCGCGCCCTGGCAATCCACCACGGTGAGGCAGCAGCCGTTCACGCACACGCTATCTCCGACGGCGATGTCGCCCGTCGCCCAGTCGCGCACGTCGATGTCGATGCGGACGCCATCGCCGCGCGGAACGACCGAGGCGATGCGACCAACCGACTGAACGATGCCCGTGAACATGTCGTGTCGCGAGTCAGATCTTCGTTGTGCGAGACACGCGAGCTCGCTCCCGGGCATTGTTGGCCCGAAGCGGCAGTCGCGCGACCTCCTCGCCCCAGGCCACGCCGGCCGGCAGCAGAAGCGGCGCGTGTACGCAATCTAGTAAAGCACGACTCGACATTGTTCCGACGAACCTCTGACTCGACACGCTAGCGTCCCGCAACGCGCGCGACGATGCGCAGATCCTCACCGACACGATCGATCGAATGCCAGCTCAGCTCCACGCGTTGCGCAAGCGAAGCGAGCGGCTCGGCGTACTGGAACATGCCGCGCGCCGGATCGCCGAGCACCGCGGGCGCGAGATAGACGACCAGCTCGTCGATCAGACTTGCCCGCAGTAGCGCGGCATTGAGTCGCGCACCGGCCTCGACGTGCACCTCGTTGATCTCGCGTCGTGCAAGCTCGCGCATCATCGCCGCCAGATCGACCCGCTCCGCATCGTCGGGCATGCCGAGCGTCTGCACGTGCTGCGGCCACGAAGGATTGTGGGCGCCATTGGTGACGACCAGCACTGCACCGTCGCGTAGAACCCGCGCCGCTGGCGGCGTATCGGCGTTGCGATCGACGACGATGCGCAACGGCTGGCGCGAGGTGGCTACTTCGCGAACGTCGAGCTGCGGGTCGTCCTGAAGGACCGTGCCGACGCCCGTCATCACGGCGCACGCGCGCGCACGCCATGCGTGCCCATCGGCCCGCGCTTGGGGCCCGGTGATCCATTGGCTCGCGCCAGCGTACAAGGCGGTGCGTCCATCGATGCTGGCGGCGATCTTGCTGCGCACCCATGGCATGCCCGAGGTCATGCGCTTGACGAATCCTCGATTGAGCTCGCGCGCCTGCTCCTCGAGGACACCGGTCGACACCGCGATCCCGGCGGCGCGAAGACGCTCGACGCCGCCGCATGCGACGGGATTGGGATCGCGCGCGCCGACCACCACCCGCGAAACCCCGGATGCAAGGAGCGCTTCGGTGCAGGCGGGCGTGCGACCGACGTGATTGCACGGCTCGAGCGTCACGTAAAGCGTCGCGCCCCGTGCATCGTGACCCTTCGTGGGCGCGTCGGCAAGCG
>DATKLH010000041.1:0-3447 GCA_035542515.1 Casimicrobiaceae bacterium | reverse complement strand
CGCCTTCGGGCGGCCGTGCGGCGGCCGCGCGAGAACTACACGAGCGCGCGCGATAACAGCTACGCACACAAATGTGCTGTTCGCGCGCGAAGAACGCGTCTGCGACGGCGCTGGCTTCACGCGCGCGGTCGTCGCCTTTGTCGCACGACCGGCGCAGAGCCGCCTCAAGCCGGTCGTGGAAGATTCGATCCGGGCGAAAGTATCGTGCGAGCCGACGGATGCAGAACGGAACGACGACCTAGACGGCTCGCGAAACTTTCGCCCGCCGAACCGAAACTTTGGCCCGCTTCGCGCGCGGATGCGCCGCGTCGTACACCTTCGCCAGCGCCTGGAAATCGAGGTGCGTGTACACCTGCGTGCTCGCGATCGACGCATGGCCGAGCATCTCCTGCACGGCTCGCAGATCCCCCGACGACTGAAGCACGTGCGACGCGAACGAATGCCGCAGCATGTGCGGATGCACGTGGCGTGACAGTCCCTGCTTGAGCGCCCAGTCCTCGAGGCGTCGCTCGATCGCACGCGTGGTGAGCCGCATCCCGCGTCGGCCAACGAACAGAGCGTGCTCGCCGTCGGCGGCGATCGATGCACGCTCGCGTAGCCACGTCTCCACGGCTTCACGAGCCTTCGCTCCAACCGGAACGATGCGTTCCTTGCTGCCCTTGCCGAGCACGCGCACCTCGCCTTGCACGAGATCGAGTGCCCCGACGTTCAACGACGCGATCTCCGACACGCGCAGTCCCGACGAATAGGCGAGCTCGAGCAGCGCGCGATCGCGCAGCGCGAGCGTGTCGTGGGGCTCGATAGCGACCAAGCGCCCCGCTTCCTCGGGCGTCAGCGCGTCGGGCAGACGTCGAGCCGACTTCGGCGCCTTGAGTCCCGCGGTGGGATCGTCGTTGACGCGCTTCTCCTCGATCAGGAATCGAAAGAACGCCCGCCACGCGGAAAGCATGCGCGCGAGGCTGCGGCCCGAGCGGCCGCGTCCGTGAAGAGTGGCCAGACAGCGCGCGAGTTGCGAGCGAGTCAGCGAAGGTAGCGCTGCGACGCCGGCAACACGCGCGAGCTCGGCAACGTCGCGCACGTAAGCCTTGCGCGTGTGCGCTGCGCGCGTCGCGAGGTGACGCGCGAACGCATCGACGAGCGGGTCGGATTCGAATTTGGCAAGATCGCCGGCATCGGTGACCGATTTCGGCGTGCCGGCTGTCGAGCCCGGGCGTCGCACGAAATCCGTCTTCGGCGCCATCAGCTGGTGGGCAGGAAGCGCGCGATGGCCACGCTCGCCAGCTCGGCGAGGCGCGTGAGATAGATCGTGCCCATGCCGGGTTGGAAGCGTGCAGGGTCCGGGCTCGCGAGCGCCATCAGTCCGAAGGTCTGCGCGGTGCGCAACGGAAGGTAAGCGAAGCTCTGGAGATCGTCGGCATCCTCGAACCATTCGCGCGTCTCGAAAGCCGGGGCTGGCCCGCAATAAGGAGCACCCAGCAGGTCCGCATACTCGCGCAATTCGGGCGAGCTTGCTGCAAGCTCGGGCAAATACGACTGCTCGGGCACCCTTCCCCACAGGCGAACCGCGACGTAGGGAACGCCGAAGTCCTCCTTGAGGCTGTGGTAGAGCACTCCCAGCGTGGTCTCGAGGTCCGGCGCGGAAAAAAGCGCGAGCGTGGAGCGATGCAGCTTTTCGCTGATCGCGTCGTTCTCGGTGCCGTAGCTGATGAGCTCGCGCAGCTTGTGCTCGAGCTCCTGGTTCTTCTCGCGCAGCGTCAGGATCTGGCGTTCCGCGAGTGGAATCGCGTGGCCGCCATGCGGGTGCGGAACATAGATGTCCGCCAGCGCATCGGCATAGTCTTCGAAGAACTGCGGATTCGCGGCGAGATATTCGGCGACGACGCTCGCTTCCATGGCGTTTTCTTCCGATGCACTCATCGTTATCGTTCATGCCGCCGGTCACGCTGGCGGCACCTCCCATTCGCCTTCGAACACGCTCTGCGCCGGCCCTTTCATCCATACCGGCTCGCCATCGCCGCGCCATGTGATCGTCAGCGCGCCACCGCGCGTTGCAACGCGCACGGTATCGTCGAGGAGTCCTCGCCGGATACCGGCGACGACGGCAGCGCATGCACCGGTGCCGCAAGCCAGCGTTTCACCCGCTCCGCGCTCCCATACGCGCAGCCGAATGTTAACGCGATCCACGACCTGCATGTATCCGGCGTTCACCCGCCGCGGAAAGCGGGCATGCATTTCGATGCGCGGACCTTGCGAGCTGACCCGCGCCGCATCGATGTCCTCGACCACCTGCACCGCATGCGGATTGCCCATGGAGAGCACCGAGACGCGCACGGCGACGCCATCGACGTCGAGCAGCTCGACCGGTTCGCCTCGGCCGCCGACGAAGGGCACGTCGGTCGCGTCGAAGCGCGGAACCCCCATGTCGACGGTCACCTCGCCGTCGTCGTCGAGACGCGGGACGATCACGCCGCCGCGCGTCTCGACGCGAATCTCGCGCTTGTCGGTCAAGCCGTGCTGCCTGGCGAAGATCACGAAGCATCGTGCGCCGTTGCCGCACTGCTCCACTTCACCGCCATCGGCGTTGAAGATGCGATAGCGGAAGTCGGCGTCGCCTTGCGGCCGTTCCACCACCAGGACCTGGTCGCAACCCACGCCGAAGCGGCGATCGGCGAGGCGCCGGATCTGCTCGCCGGTCAACGCGAACGGATCGCGCGTCGCGTCTACGACGACGAAGTCGTTGCCCAATCCCTGCATCTTGGTGAAGCGCAGCCTGCTCATGGCGTTCCGCTCGACGTTCCGGCGAGGTCGCCTTCGCGCCTGAAGGGGATGCGCGCCCCGGAGACGACCGCCGCACCGTCGATGGCATAACGCATCGGCGGCAGCGGCCGGCCGGCTGCGCTTAGGCCTCTGCGCATCGCAGCGGCGATGGCGCGCAACACCGCATCCATCCCGGCGCGCGCGCCAAGCGTAGCGTTGGCGCTTGCGTGCGCGGCGAGGGTCAACGGCGCAACCAGGTTCGCTTGCGCAACCGGTTCTCCTTCAATGGCCAGTGTAGCCCCCGCCGAGGCAACGTAAAGGTCGCGCGCGTTGGGGTTGGCGAGCCGCACGTCGATCGAGAAATACGCATCGGCGCCCTCGATGCGATCGAGCGACACGCTGGCAACGCTCACGCTCGGCGGCGTGAAGGGAGGCAACGACGCGCAACCGACCAGCCAGGCGAAGGTCGCTGCGGCCAGCATCCCCGCAACCGCAAGCCGGCAACCCACGCGCCAGCCGCATCCGGTATGCATGCGCTTCAGACGTTGAAGCGGAAGTGCATCACATCGCCATCGCGCACGACGTATTCCTTGCCTTCGAGGCGCATGCGACCGGCCTCCTTGGCGCCGTGCTCGCCGTGGTGCGCGATGAAATCGTCGTACGAGATCACCTCGGCGCGGATGAAGCCCT
>DATKLH010000040.1:0-4542 GCA_035542515.1 Casimicrobiaceae bacterium | reverse complement strand
CCCTGACCCCAAGCCCCGGATTTTCTAGCTGAGCGGCTCCATCCGAATCCGCACCACCTTGCCGCGCACGGTGCGCAGATCCTCGATGCGCGCGATCGCGTCGACGACCTGCCGCTCCACCGAGCGGTGAGTGAGCAGAATGATGTCGGTCTGCTTCTCCCCTTCCGGCGGCTCCTTCTGAATCATCGCATCGATGGAGATGTCGCGGTCGGCGAGGATGCGGGTGATGTCGGCAAGCACGCCGGGCCGATCGTCCACGCGCATCCGCATGTAATAGCACGTCTCGACCTCGCCCATCGGAAGAAAAGGCAGGTCGGAGAGCTTGTCGGGCTGGAACGCGAGATGCGGCACCCGATTCTCCGGGTCCGCGGTGTGCATGCGTGTCACGTCCACGAGGTCGGCGATCACCGCGCTCGCGGTCGGCTCCGCGCCGGCACCGGCGCCGTAATACAGCGTCGGTCCGACGGCGTCGCCCATCACGAGCACCGCGTTCATGGCACCTTCGACGTTGGCGATCAGGCGCTTCGACGGGATGAGCGTGGGGTGCACGCGCAGCTCGATGCCCTTCTTCGCGCGCCGGGTGATCGCGAGAAGCTTGATGCGATAGCCGAGCTCCTCGGCATAGATGATGTCCTCGCGCGCGAGCTTGCTGATGCCTTCCGCATACGCCTTGTCGAACTGCATCGGCACGCCGAATGCGATCGCCGACATGATCGACAGCTTGTGCGCGGCGTCGATGCCTTCGACGTCGAAGGTCGGGTCCGCTTCCGCGTAACCGAGCCTTTGCGCTTCCTTCAGCACCTCAGCGAAGCTCGCACCGCGCGAGCGCATTTCCGAGAGGATGAAGTTCGAGGTGCCGTTGACGATGCCGGCGATCCATTCGATGCGGTTCGCCGTCAGGCCTTCGCGCAGCGCCTTGATGATCGGAATGCCGCCGGCGACCGCCGCCTCGAACGCGACCATCACGCCCTTTTCGCTCGCCGCGGCGAAGATTTCGTTGCCGTACTGCGCGAGCAGCGCCTTGTTGGCGGTGACCACGTGCTTGCCATGGCGGATCGCGTCGAGGATCAGGGTGCGCGCGGGTTCGATACCGCCCATCAGCTCGCATACGATCGCGACATCGTCGCGTCGCGTGATGCCATGCGGGTCGTCGACGACGGCGAGCTGCGCCGATTCCGGCACCGCCTTGCGCACGCGATCCGGGGTCCGCGTTGAGACGCAGGTGACGCGGATCGGGCGACCCGCGCGACGCGTGATCTCTTCCTCGTTGCGTCGCAGGACGTCCCACGTTCCCTTGCCGACGGTTCCGAAGCCGAGGAGGCCGACGTTGAGAGCTTTCATGACTGCACGCTACCGTCGTTCCGGCGGACGCCGGAACCCGGCGACTTTCGTGGCTCCGGCGTCGAATGGATGAGAGTCGCTGGATGCCGGCCGCCGCCAAGGCGACGAACCACGTTGGTCGCCTTACGCATGTCGTCGCCGATAGGTATCGAGGAACCGCGCGATGCGGGCAATCGCCTCGGTCAGATCGTCGGCGTTGGGCAGGAAGACCACGCGGAAATGATCGGGATGCGGCCAGTTGAAGCCGGTGCCCTGCACGATCAGCACGTGTTCATCCTCGAGGAGCTCGAGCACGAACTCCTGGTCGTCCACGATCGGGTACATGACCGGATCAAGCCGCGGGAACAGATAGAGCGCGGCCTTGGGCTTGACGCACGACACCCCGGGAATCGCCGTGATGAGCTGATGGGCGAGATCGCGCTGGCGGCACAACCGGCCGCCCGGCCCGACGAGATCGCGGATGCTCTGGTAGCCGCCCAGCGCCGTCTGGATCGCATATTGTCCGGGCACGTTGGCGCACAGGCGCATCGAGGCGAGGATGTTCAGGCCCTCGATGTAATCCTGCGCGTGCCGGCGCTCGCCGGAGATGGTCATCCAGCCGCTGCGATAGCCGCAGGCGCGATAGTTCTTCGACAAGCCGTTGAAGGTGACGAACAGCACGTCGTCGGCGAGCGACGCGATCGACGTGTGCTCGACGCCGTCGTAGAGCATCTTGTCGTAGATCTCGTCGGCGAAGACGATGAGCTGGTGCTGGCGAGCGATCTCGACCAGTTCCTCGAGCAGCTCCGGTGGATACAGCGCGCCGGTCGGATTGTTCGGATTGATGATCACCAGCGCGCGCGTGCGCGGAGACACCTTGCTGCGCAGATCATCGAGCGCGGGCAGCCAGTCGGAAGCCTCGTCGCACACGTAATGACGCGCATGGCCGCCCGCGAGGCTCACCGCCGCGGTCCACAGCGGGTAGTCGGGTGACGGCACGAGCACCTCGTCGCCGTCCTCGAGCAGTGCCTGCATCGCCATTACGATCAGCTCGGAGACGCCATTGCCGACGATCACGTCCTCGAGCTGCACGCCGTGGATGCCCTTCTCCTGGGTGTACTGCATGATCGCCTTGCGCGCGGCGAACAATCCCTTGGAGTCGCAGTAGCCCGACGCGTTGGGCAGGTTCACGATCACGTCGTGACGCACCTCGTCGGGCGTATCGAAGCCGAACGGCGCCAGGTTGCCGATGTTCAGCTTGATGATGCGATGGCCCTCCTCCTCGAGCAGCTTGGCGCGCTCGAGCACCGGCCCGCGAATGTCGTAGCAGACGTTCGCGAGCTTGGAGGACTTCCGGATCGGTTGGAGCATGGGAAGACGATCGCGTTTCATGTGGCGTCCATCATGTTGGTTACGTCGCGGCGGAACCGATCCTCGATTCCCCGCACGATTGGTCTGATACGGGATTGGTTCGAGCAGTGGTCGCACACGCGTCCGCTCCGCCTGGCGATTCGCTCGTCCACTTGGTCATGGCTCATGTCAGCGCCTGCCGAAACGAAGCCCGCTCGGTGCCTCGGTCGCGTATTTCGCCGAGCATGGACTTGATCCCGCGGACCGCCTGTCGGATGCGCGCCTCGTTTTCGATCAATGCGAAGCGGACGTGGCCGTCACCGAACTCGCCGAATCCGATGCCGGGCGACACCGAGACCTTCGCCTGCGCGAGCAGCAGCTTGGTGAATTCCAGGGAACCGAGGTGCTCGTAGCGCTCGGGGATTTTCGCCCAGACGTACATCGACGCCTTGGGCACCTCGACGTTCCAACCAGCCTCGTGCAGGCCTTTCACGAGCACGTCGCGGCGACGCTGGTACTTCTGCGCGATGTCGGACACGCAATCCTGCGGGCCTTCGAGTGCGGCGATCGCGGCCACCTGAATCGGCGTGAACGTGCCGTAATCGTGATACCCCTTGATGCGCGCAAGCGCAGCCACGAGATCGCGATTGCCCGCCATGAACCCGACGCGCCATCCCGCCATGTTGTAGCTCTTCGACAAGGTGAAGAACTCGACGGCCACTTCGCGTGCGCCCGGGACCTGCATGATCGACGGGGCCCGCCAGCCGTCGAAGCAGATGTCCGCGTAGGCGAAATCGTGCACCACCCAGATACCGTATTCGCGCGCCAGCGCGATCAGCTTTTCGAAAAACCCGAGATCCACGCACTGAGCGGTCGGGTTCGCCGGGAAGTTGACGATCAGCATCTTCGGCTTGGGGAACGAGAGCCTGATCGTCTGCTCGAGCACGGCGAAGAAGTCGATGTCCGGCGTGAGCGGAACCTGGCGAATGTCCGCACCGGCAATCACCGGTCCGTAGATGTGGATCGGGTAACTCGGATTGGGCACCAGCACCGTGTCGCCCTGTCCGAGCGTCGCGAGTGCGAGATGCGCGATGCCTTCCTTGCTGCCGATGGTGACCAGCGCCTCGGCCTCGGGATCGAACTGCACGCCATAGCGGCGGTCGTACCAGTGACAGATGGCCCGACGCAGCCGCGGAATGCCGCGCGACACCGAGTAACCGTGCGTGTCGCCTCGCTGCACCGTGTCGACCAGCTTCTGGACGATGTGCGGCGGTGTGGGGCCGTCCGGATTGCCCATGCCGAAGTCGATGATGTCCTCGCCGCGCCGGCGGGCAGCCATCTTCAACTCGGAAGTGATGCTGAATACGTAGGGTGGAAGGCGCTCGATGCGCGGGAACCGCGCGACGGGGGACTGTGGCATACGTAAGCGCCCGGAGCCGTCCGAGCGACGCAGTCATGGAAGCGTGTAATCTTAACAGAGTCGCGCCGTTTCGAACTGCCAAGCAACGCCAGGATGCGACCGGTCGCACGGTGTCGTAGTCGGCGACCTGACAAGTCACACGTCATGAAATTCCATCTGCAAACGCCCGCAGCCAACCTCATCACCGGCGTCGGCGCGGGTTGGATCCGCATCGGCCAGCAGGAATACCGCGAGAACGTCGTTCTCACCGCCGAAGGTGTGCGGACCGGTTTCGCGCCCGACGGCTTCGATGCGCTGACACGGGAGGATTTCGCGCAACTGGCAAGCGATGCGCCGGACGTCGTGTTGCTGGGCACCGGATCGTCGCAGCGCTTCCCTCATCCGCGGCTGACGCAGGACCTGCTCGCCGCGCACGTGGGGCTGGAAGTGATGGACACGCGCGCGGCGTGTCG
>DATKLH010000039.1:0-3638 GCA_035542515.1 Casimicrobiaceae bacterium | reverse complement strand
CGACCGGTCGCCGCGCCGGCAGCCCTCGCCGCCTGCGGTCGCCCCGCACGTGTCGCAAGTTGCGCGTACGTCGCGGTATCGCCGTAGGGAATCGCCGCAATCGCCTTCCACACCGACTTCTGGAACGGCGTGCCGGACGGTGCCAACGGAAGATCGAATGTCTGCCGAACGCCATCGAAGTAGGCGCGCAGTTGCGCGGCGACTTCGCGGAGGAAATTCGAGTCGTCGCGCGGTTCCCAGTCATCGCCGATGATGGGCGCGTAACGTTGCCCGTCGAACCAGGCGCCGCACAGTCGCTCGCTTTGCGCCATCAACAGCAGTCGTCCGAGTCGGGTGTCGATCCAGCTGTAATGCGATTCATGCGTCATGTCTGCTCCAGAGATGCATCACCGCGTACGCGCGCCAGGGACGCCACGATTCGCTGCGCGCGGACGCCTTGGACGGCTTTGTTTCGGCCATGGCCTTGAGAATGCCCAGATCGCTCGCCGGAAAGGCATCCGGCCAGCCGAGTGCGCGCATCGCGATGTATTCGATGGTCCAGGGGCCTATTCCCGGAATGTTCGACAGCGTCGCGCGAGCGCGTTCCACGTCCGCGCCAACATCCAGCTCCAGCTTTCCTTCCGCGACGGCTTGCGCGAGGGCGCGAACCGTTCGCGCACGCGCGGGCAGGATGCCGAGCGCGGCGAGCGTTTTGTCCTGCACGCCCGCGACCACCGAGGCCGCGGGAAACGTTCGTGCAAGACCGTGCGGCGCGTGATCGAGCGGGTCACCGAGCTGCTCGGCGAGTCGCGCCGCAAGCGTGGTGGCCGCGCGCACGCTGACCTGCTGTCCTAGCACGGCACGTGTCGCGAGCTCGAAGCCGTCGAAGGTTCCCGGCACGCGCAACCCCGGCTTGCGCGTCGCGAGCTCGCCAAGTCGCGCCGCGATTTCGCTCGGATCGCACGCGACGTCGAACGCTTGGCGAGCAAGCGACAGCACGTGTGGAACCACGCGCGCCAACGAGGCCGATACACGCAGCCGCAAGGCATTGCGAGCGGGCCGTGCGAATACCTCGATGTAGCCGCGATGGACGCTGCCCGCGTGTTCGATGTGCAACGTCCTGCGATACGTCTTGGCGTCGACCTGCTCGACTCCCTGCACCGCGCGGCGCGCGAGGAACGCGAGCATCGCAGGAAAATCGTACGGTGGCCGATACGGCAGGTCGAATTCGAGCACTGCGGGCAGCGCCGCGGGCGCCGCGGCACGGCGCAGTCGCGTCGGCGCCATTCGATAGCGCGTCTTGAACGCAGCGTTGAAGCGACGAACGCTGGCGAAGCCGCTGGTTAGCGCAACGTCGGTCACCGGAAGCGTCGTGTCGGTGAGAAGTCGCTTCGCGAGCAGCAGTCGCTGGGTCTGCGCGTAATCGATCGGCGAGACGCCGAACTCGTCGGAGAAGATACGTCGCAAATGACGGCTCGTGACGCCGATGCGACTGGCAAGCCGTTCGACGCCGCCCTCGTCGATCGTACCGTCCTCGATCATCCGGATGGCGGCCTGCGCGAGTCGCGCTCCGGCATCGATACCTGCGTTGCCCGGCGCGAGCTCGGGTCGGCAGCGCAGGCAGGGACGAAAGCCCGCGACCTCCGCGGCCGCCGCGCTGCCGAAGAAACGGCAATTCTCCCGGCGTGGCGTGCGAACCGTGCAAACCGGGCGACAATAGATACGCGTACTGGTGACGCCTACGAAAAAGCGTCCGTCGAAGCGCGCGTCGTGCGCCGCAAGCGCACGGTAACAGCTGTCGGTGTCGAGGTGCATGGCTGCATTATGCGCCGGCCGGTCGTCCCGGACTGGCCGTTTTCGGACATGGAAATGCCGTTCGATGGTCGATGGTCGATGGTCGATGGTCGATGGTTGATGGTCGATGGTTGATGGTTGATGGTCGATGCTTGATGGTTGATGGCCGATGCCTCCAACGCGATAACCGACGTTGCTCGTGGGGGTTCCCCCTCGCGGATCGTTCGCGCGAAGGAGCCGCGCGGTCGGCTCGCAAGTTCCCGCGATCCATTTGCGCTCGGCCATCATGCATAATCCGCTGCTCCTGATCGCGATGGTGGAGTCGTGAACATGCCGCGCTTCCTCGCCCGCCTGCTCGTGCTGCTGCTTTTCGCCGGCAGCGCGCACGCGCAACCGAAACTCGACCGCATCGTGTTCGGCACCAACTGGCTCGCGGAAGCGGAGCACGGCGGTTACTACCAGGCGCTCGCCGAGGGCACGTATCGCAAGTACGGACTCGACGTCGTGCTGAAAATGGGCGGGCCGCAGGTCAACCCACTGCAACTCCTGGCCGCCGATCAGCTCGACGTCGCGATGGGCGACGACCTGCAGACACTCGGCGCGATCGAGCAGGGGCTGCCGATCATCACCATCGCAGCGACGTTCCAGAAGAATCCGACCGTGATCATCGCGCATCCCTGGATAAGCTCGCTTGGCGATCTCAAGGGCAAGCCGATCGCGATCGGCGCGGCGAGCAACACGACATTCTGGCCATGGCTCAAGCAACGCTACGGCTTCACCGACGACCAGAAGCGCCCGTACGGATTCAGCGTCCAGCCGTTCCTCGCCGACTCGAAGCTGTCGCAACAGGGCTTCGCGACCTCCGAGCCGTTCTCCATCGAAAAAGGCGGCGTGAAGCCGGCCGTGTTCCTGCTCGCCGACCTCGGCTATTCGCCGTATTCCGAGTCGTTGGTGGTCAAGCAGGCGACGCTCGCGCGGCGTGCCGATGCACTGAAGCGCTTCATTCGCGCGTCCGCGGAAGGCTGGAAGAGCTATCTCGCGAACCCTGCGCCCGCGCACGCCCTCATCAAGCGCGACAACCCCGAGATGACCGACGAGTTGCTCGCGTACGGGCATCGCAAGCTCAAGGATTATGCGATCGTGACCGGCGGTGCTGCGCCGACGCAGGGCATCCTCACCATGACCGACGCGCAGTGGAAGCGCACGTTCGACTTCGTGCGCGCAGCGAAGCTTCCGGGTGCCGGCGTCGATCCGGCGAAGGCCTACACCCTCGAACTGGTGAAGGACGTCAAGGTCCTGCCTTAGCTTGTGCAGATTCCGAAACGTTACCCGAACGGCCATGAATGCCACGCATTCGTCGTTCCCGCGAAAGCGGGAACCCAGCGACTTCCGTTTCGCCGCCGCCGGAAGAACACGTCGCTGGGTCCGCGCCCGCGCGGCGAATCCACGCCTGTTCTTGCATGCGCCGCGTTCATGGGCGACGTCCAGAACGCCCTGCTACTCGATACTCGGCGTGCCGTGTGGGACACGCCTTGCAGCACTTGCCGACCACGACCGCGAATGCACGTGAGAGCGACGTACTACGCAAAGCAAGCCGCAGCCGATATCGGAACGATCGGCAAGGTTGGCGACCCCGTAACGCTGCGTTTTTCAGCCGCTTTCGCACAAGTTGCCTGAGCAGCACTCTAGCCAAGGCGCTCCGATGAATGCCGGCGACCTGCCGGTCGTCTCTGCCGCGGGCGTTGCGAAGACCTATCCCAACGGTACGCACGCGCTGGCGCCGGTCGATCTGACCGTGCATGCCGGCGAGTTCGTCACGCTGCTCGGTCCCTCGGGATGCGGCAAGTCGACACTGCTCAACCTGA
>DATKLH010000038.1:0-2487 GCA_035542515.1 Casimicrobiaceae bacterium | reverse complement strand
CGAACCCCATCCGGCCTCGGACGCGCACATGTCGCGCAGACTCGACATCTCCGATTTGCAGGCCGCCATTTTCCTCTGCTGTGCGGCGGTTGCGGCCTCATCGACGGCGGCGGCTTGGGCCACGGCGGATGCCGTGCCGATCGCCAACGCAATGGTTGCGAAACACACGGGACCAAGCGAGCGCAGGTGAACTTTGGACATGAGCATGTGAATCCTCCGTGGTTCGTTGCAGTCCGACGACCACTCGCAAAACACCGCCGCCGCCGACCGTCCGCGCCGGATGGCGAAGGGAAGCGACGTGGCGAATTGTCTGCGGCACGTGGGCGATTGCTTCGACCGCAGTGGTGCGTGCTGCGTTCATTCCGGCGCCGAGACCCCGTGGATCCGCGCTCGCCAGGATCGCTCGCTCGAGACGAAGATCCCGCCCCGTCCTCTGGCGTCGACGACTGCGCTGTGCCAGTGTGCAACATTTACACGATGCGACAGCGATTCGTCAGGCCCGAAGACGAACGCGTGGTGGGCATGCGACGTGACGATTGAAGGGCACGAAAGCTGTCCCAGCATGCAACGAAGGTTTCGATCGGCTGTCCAACCCACACGCGCCGCGGCCGGTGGAGAAGGGAAGGGATTTAGTTCAATCGATCGGTGGATTGGACCGTCGCCGCGATCGACAGGCACGAAGGCGCGTTACCCGTTGATGCACGTCAATCGAGCGAGGCACCCCGAGTCATGCATACCAACCCGAAGTTCTCTCGCCGTTCTCTCCTGAAATCGGTCGTCGTGCTCGCCGGCGCGACGACATGCGCCGGCTTGGCGTCGAACAGGGCGGCCTGGGCGCAAGCGAAGGCGTCCAAGGCTGCGATGAAATACCAGGATCAGCCGAACAAGGATCAGAAGTGCAGCAACTGCATGCAGTTCGTTGCGCCCGACAGCTGCAAGGTGGTCGACGGAAAGATCAGTCCCGATGGCTACTGCATCGCGTGGGTCAAGAAGGCATGACGTGCGCCGATACAGCCATAGCCCCTAACTTGGAGAAAGCGATGACTGCAAGACGGCACTCCCCGACGATCATAGGAAGCTGCTTCGCCGTTTTTGCGGCCTGTGCGCTCGCACAGACGCCTGCGCCAAGCGCCGCCGCCCCGGCAACGAGCACTACGCCGCCGGCAACAACAGGCGCTCCGGTGGCATCCGAGCAACACCCGACGCCGTCGACGGGTGCGCATGCGAAGACGCATCACGCGAAGACGCAGAGGGCAACGCACGCGGCACGTGCAAGCGAGTCGAAGGGCAGCATGCACGAAGACCCCTATCGCACGGCGCTCCGGCAATGCGTTCAGGGTCAGGAATCGCGACGCGATCAATGCCTCGACGCCGCGATCTCCCGCTATGGGAGGTCGTAGACCGTGACAGGATTCCGAAGCGCGACTCTTTCGAATGCCCGCCCGGGCGCGAGCTTCGATCGCCTCGGCTTTCGCGGGCCCCGATGTCGGTGCGTCAACCCGTGTTGCGCAAGCCCGCGGACACGCCGTTGATCGAAAGGTAGATCGCGCGCTTGACGCGATCGTCGGTCTGGCCTTGCCGGTGGCGCTTGATCAGCTCAACCTGCATGTGGTTCAGCGATTCGATGTAGGGGCGCCGTAGCCTGAGGTTGCGCGCGAGCTCCGGATTGGATTCGAGCAATGTGCGCTGTTCGCTGATCGCGAGCCAGTGCTTGAGCGTGAGCTCATATTCGGCGTTGATCCTCGCAAATATCGCCTTGGCGCCCTTGCCGTTCGCGAGTCCGGCGTAACGACCCGCAACCGCCATGTCGGTCTTCGCGAGCACCATCTCCATGTTCGACGTCAGCGCGTGGAAGAAAGGCCACTGCGCGAGCATCGATCGGAGCAGGGCGAGTCGCCCCGAACGCGCGCGCGCCGAGGGTGCCGCCTTGAAATACGTGTCGACCCCGCTGCCGAATCCGAACCAGCCCGGCAGCAGCGCGCGGCACTGGCCCCACGAAAAGACCCAGGGAATCGCGCGCAGATCCTCGATCCGGCCGAGCGCGCGACGGCTCGCGGGCCTGCTGCCGATGTTCAATTCGGTGATCTCGACGATCGGCGTCGCGCTGAAGAAGTATTCGGCGAAGCCCTCCGTCTCGTAGACGAGCGCGCGATAGGCGCGGTAGGAGTTTTCCGCAATCTCCGCCATCGCAGCGTCGAAATCCTCCTGCATCGGAGCGTTCCCGGGCGGCAGCAGGCTCGAGCGCAGCACGGCGCTGACGAGCTGCTCGAGGTGAAGCTCGCCGACGCGCGGGTCCGCGTACTTGGAATGGATGATCTCCCCTTGCTCGGTGACGCGAATCTGGCCGCGCACGCTGCCCGGGGGCTGCGCGAGTATCGCGTCGTAGCTCGGTCCGCCGCCGCGCCCGACGGTGCCGCCGCGCCCGTGGAACAGGCGCAGTTCGATGCCGTGCCGGTCGAACACCTTCACCAGTTCCAGCTCGGCCTT
>DATKLH010000037.1:0-6503 GCA_035542515.1 Casimicrobiaceae bacterium | reverse complement strand
GATCGGGTTCGCGACAAGGGCTTCATCCTCTATCCGGGCAAGCTCACCACGGTCGAGACGTTTCGCGTCGGATGCATCGGCGCGATCGGCCCCGACGACATGCGGCACGCAGTCAACGCCATTCGCGACACGCTCGCGGAGATGGGCGTGCGGCACGTTGCAGCGGGGCCGTCGCGCGCAGCCGCGTAGGTATTGACACCGACGCGCTCTCAGTCCGCGACGGGACTGCCGCACGCGCTCGTGCAATGATCGATCAGGACCGCGGCATGGTCATCGCGCGGTCGAAGCGCGCAGCGCGGCCCGCTTGCAACAGCGCTGAGAGACGCTCGCGGTCCGGACCGTGCGCGATGACATCGTGTCGAAGCAGGAAATCGACCGCAACCAGGGTCGCGTCGACGGTTACCACGTCGGGTCCCGTTGCGTTGGCGAGCAGTCGCGCCGCTTCGGCGAGATCGACGCAGCGATGCTCGACCGCCTCGCCGTCCTGGTTCGCCGGCGTGAAATGGTTGGGGATCCACAGGTCGTAGACGTAGATCGTCTCGCGCTGCAGGCCATCGGGGACCTCGCGCGCCATGTCGATGGTGCCGCCGCGCTGCACGTCGCCGGCAAGCCGTGGCGGAATGCCCGCTTCCTCCCAGGCTTCCTTGACGACCGTCGCGAGCGGCGTGCTGCCGTAGGCGATGCCTCCGCCAACCAGGTTGTCGAGCATGCCGGGATCGATCGCCTTGTGCGGGCTGCGCCGCGCAAGCCACATCTGCGGCTCGTTGCGCGTGCCGGTGAGGCCGTTGGCGTGCGCGGCGTAGGTACGCACACCGAAAAAGCGCGCCGCGGCGCGCTCGATCAACAGTGCGGGATCCTCGTCGAAGCGCTCGCGAATGCCATAGCGCTCGTTGCGCCACGCCGTGAGCGCCCCGGTTGCGGCAAGCGCACGCACGCAGGGCGCGATCGCGGCGCTGCGCTGGTCGCACGCATTCTCGCCGCTGTGTTCATCGACCCGCGCCGCGAATTCGACGGCGTCGCCGTGAATCTGGAAGACATCGGAAAATCGCGCGAGCGATCGAGCGCGCTCGTCGTCCAGCCAGCCGAGGTCCATTCCTGCGACACGGAAGCGTCGACGCGCCACCGTAGGCTGAGCGAGCTCGCGTTCGAGGCGCCGCACGATACCGCGTACAATCTCGACGGATAGTCTGCCGGGCATGTGGAAGCATCTTAACCCCCCCGGCGTTGTGGCGGACCGCTTCATCACCCTTCGATGCATATGCCCGCGTCCTCGCCGTGATCGACCTGGACAAGCCCCCGATGCATGACACCACCCGTCAGCGGCAAAGCGCTGAGTCGCTGCTTTCGCGCATCGCTTGCACACGTGCGAAGGCAAATCGCGCGTGCGCGTTGCATGTGCGCGTCGACGCACGACATCTTCCTCACGAGTTCTGCATGCCATGAGCGCGCGCATCCTCGACGGGAAGTCACTCGCCGCGCGCGTCACCGCGCAAGTGAAGCAAGAGGTCGCCGCGCGAGCGGCGCACGGGAAGGCTCAGCCCGGCCTTGCGGTGGTGCTGGTCGGCGAGAACGCGGCGTCCCAGGTGTATGTGCGTAACAAGCGCCGGACCACCGACGAGGTCGGCATGCGCTCGTTCGCCTTCGACCCGCCGGCGAGCGTTACCCAGGACGAGCTGCTGCAACTGATCGATCGCTTGAACGCCGACGGCACCGTGCACGGCATCCTGGTGCAGTTACCCCTGCCCAGGCATATCGATCCTGAACGCATCATCGAACGCATCGATCCGCGCAAGGACGTCGACGGCTTTCATCCCTACAACGTGGGTCGTCTCGTGCTGAAGATGCCGAAGCTGCGCCCGTGCACTCCGTACGGATGCATGATGCTGCTCGGCGAAACCGGCGAGGATCTCGTCGGCAAACACGCGGTGGTCATCGGCCAGTCGAACATCGTCGGCCGGCCGATGGCGCTCGAGCTTTTGATGGCCCGCTGCACGGTCACCATCTGCCACTCGGCGACGCGAGACCTGCCGGGGATCGTGCGCCAGGGCGACATCGTGGTGGCCGGCGTGGGAAAGGCTGGATTCGTCCAGGGCGAGTGGATCCGCGATGGCGCGATCGTGATCGACGTGGGTATCAATCGCAACGCCGAAGGCAAGCTCGTCGGTGATGTCGATTTCGAAGGGGCGCGAAAGCGCGCAAGCTGGATCACGCCGGTGCCCCGCGGCGTGGGACCGATGACCATCGCGATGCTCCTCCGCAATACCCTCACGGCGGCGGAGTTGCAGGATGCCTAGTCCTGGTCCGTAAGCGTCAAGTGCCGCTGTGCAGGCGCGGACGCGTGACGGTCTGCGGCGCGTTGGGATCGTAGACGTCCCATACCGTGCCGTTCTTGCCAGAGGCCTTCGCGCGGTACATCGCGCGATCGGCCAGGTGGATGGCGCGGTCCGCGGCCTCGGGCGGGCTCGGGAATGTCACCATGCCGATGCTGAAAGTCACCGGGCCGTACGGGCTCGCCACGTCGGTCAGCGCGTGACGCACCTTGGTCATCAGCGCGAGCAGGCTCGCGCCCTCGGTCTCGGGAAAGATCACGGCGAACTCGTCGCCACCGATGCGGCCGATGGTGTCGCTGCGCCGCAGCTGGTCCTGCAACGTGACGGCGATCGCGCGCAGCAGTTCGTCGCCGACCGAGTGACCGCGCGAGTCGTTGACCGACTTGAAGCCGTCGCAGTCGATGTACGCCACGCAGAACGGTTTGCCGCTGCGCGCGTGGCGGTAGATCTCGTGCTGCATCACCTCGCGAAAGCCCTTGCGGTTGCGCACCTTGGTGAGGTCGTCCACGCGCGCGGCGTCGCGCTCGTCGTCGTAGAGGCGCCTCAGCTGGTGCGCGAGGAGCACGTAGAGCAGGTAGGTCGCCAGGCGGTTCGCGTTGTCGACGATGAAGAATCCCGGGCTCGACTGCGTGTAGCCGTTGAACAGGCCGATCGACGCCTGCGTGACGGCCGCGATCAATGCGAACACCAGACCCCAGCGGCCGCCGCAGTTCCATGTGGCGATCAGGATCGGGAACAGGTAGAGCGCGCCAAGCGAAATCTCGATGCCGGTGACCAGGTCGAGCGTCGCCGTAGCCACGTACAGCAGCAACGCTACCAGCAGGCCGCGCTGGTAGCCGAGCGTGTACAGCTCGAGCAGGTTCACCCGTGGAAGCACGGCGGCTCGCGCAGGGTCAGGCCGCTCGCAAGTGCCAGGCCTTGGGCCGGGTGAACGCCTGGATGCCGTAGGTCGACAGTGTGAGCCCGATGCCCGAATGCTTGACGCCCGACCAGGGCAGGCGCGGACTCACGCGATCGCAGCAGTTCCAGTAGACGCTTCCTGCGTGCAGGCGGTCGAGGATGCGTCTGGCGCGACGCTCGTCGTTGCCGTACACCCCCGCGGTGAGGCCATACTCGGTGTCGTTCATCAGCTCGATCGCCGCGTCGTCGTCGCCCACGCCCTGGATGCCGATGATGGGCCCGAAGCTCTCCTCGCGCATGACGAGCATCGAGTGGTCCACTTGCGCGAGCACCGTGGGCTCGAAGAAGTTGCCCTTGCCCTCGATCGCGTGCCCGCCGAGCAGGAGCTTCGCGCCCTTGCGGGTCGCGTCCGCCACCTGCTTCTTGAGCACCCCGATCTGGGCGCGTCGCGTCAGAGGGCCGATGTAGGTGGCTTCGTCGAGCGGGTCGCCGACCTTGAAGCGTCGCACCTCCTCGACGAACGCATCGACAAACCGATCGAGGATCGACTCGTGCACGTAGATGCGTTCCACCGAACAGCACGACTGGCCGGTGTTGTAGAAGGCGCCGTCGGCCACGCCGGCGGCGGCTGCCTTGATGTCCACGTCTTGGGTGACGTAGATCGGATCCTTGCCACCCAGCTCGAGCTGCAGCTTCACCATGCGACGGCCGACGCTTGCCGCGATCTTCGCGCCGGTGGCATACGATCCGGTAAAGAACACGCCGTCCACAGGCTGGCGCAGGAGCATCGCGCCGCTGAGCCCGTCACCGATGACGGGAACGAACACGTCGGCCGGCACGCCCGCGGCGTGCAGCAGATCGGCGATGTGCTTTCCTGTCAACGTCGCGTATTCCGACGGCTTGTACAGGACGGCGTTACCGGCCACCAGTGCCGGAATGAACACGTTGCTGCCGACGAAGTAGGGATAGTTCCACGCCGAGATGTTCGCGATCACCCCGAGCGGCTCGTGCGTGATGCGCTCGTCGAGCTTGTGCTCCTCGTCGGCGAAGACCTTCTGCTCGCGCAGGCTGCGTGCGGATGCCGCGAGAAAGAAATCGAGCCGGGTCAGCAGGCCGTTGAGCTCATTGCGCGATTGGCGGATCGGCTTGCCGACTTCTTCGGTCAGGGTGCGAGCGAGCTTCTCCTGTTGTGCCACCACGCCGTCGCGGAAAGCCTGGATCGCATCGAGGCGCTTGCGCAGGGATGTCGCCGCCCATCGCGGCTGGGCCGCGCGCGCTTGGTCGTATTTCTCGCGCACCGAGCGCGCGCGATCGCTTTCCAGCCGCGCCAGCACCGCGCCGGTGGCCGGATTGTTGATGGTGATCATGGGCGGGGGAAGGGCGGCGTCGACTCTAGCGTGGCTTGCGCCGGCGCGCAGCTTCGAGGAACTCGTTGAGGATCGGCGAGCCGTCGAGGTGCTCCTCGCGCATGCTCTCCCCGATCATGAACTCCGGATGCCACTGCACGCCGAAGACGTAACTGGGCCCACGCCAACGCACCGCCTCGACAATGTTGTCGGGCACCGATAACGCCTCGACGACCAGACCCCGTCCCAGCTTGTCGACCGCCTGGTGGTGGATCGTGTTGATGGTCGCTTCCCGACGGCCTGGATAAAGCGCCGCGAGGCGCGTTCCCTCGAGGAACTTGACCTTGTGGAAATTGCGCTCGTACTTGGTGATATCGCGGTGCTCGATCGCCTGCGGCACTTGCGTGCCGATGTCCTGGTAGAGCGTTCCGCCGAATGCGACGTTGATCACCTGGCAGCCGCGGCAGATGCCGAGCACCGGTTTGCCCTTGCCGACGAACGCTTCGAAGAGCTCGATCTCGTAGCGATCGCGCACGCGATCGCCGGCCCAGTCCGGGTGCTGCGCCTGTTGGCGATAGGTCTCGGGCGCCATGTCGGCGCCGCCCTGCAGGACCAGGCCGTCGAGCGCCTCGGCGTAGTGATACAGACGCATGTCGCTGCGCCTGAGCAGGCCTTCGCTTTCGATCGCCGGAATCATCAGCACCAGGACGTTCTTGGACATCACCCAGTGCGCGACCGATTGCTCGAGGTAGTGCAGGGTCTTGGTATATACGCCGCCGAGCTCGCGCGTGAGCTCGTGGCCGTGATGGATGCGCGCCGACATGCCAATGAGCAACGGCGTGCTGATCGGCGCAGCGGGCCGCCGGCGCCTGCGTCGCGCAAGTCGCTTGGTCAGTCCGCGCAGCATGGGAACAGGTCAGAAGGCATCGGCAAAGAGGCGCTCGAAGTCCGCGCGGCTGCAGGGCCGCGGGTTGGTCTGGTGGCAGGTGTCGGCGACGGCGATGTCAGTGAGTCGCGCAATGTCCGACCGCGTCAGCGAACGCGGCGCGCAATACTCGGACAGCCGCGCGGGAATGCCGATCGATTGCTTGAGCTGCGCGAGCCAGGTCACGAAGGCCCGCGCACGGGCTTCCTCGGCTCCGGTATCGCCGCCCGGCGCTCGCGTCACGCGCGCGAGCTCGGCGAGCTTCGCCGTCGCGGCGGGCAGATTGAAGCGCATCACGTGGTCGATCATGATGCCGTTCGCAAGGCCGTGATGCAGATCGGCGACGGTGGACAGCGCGTGCGCGCACGAGTGCACCGCACCCAGGTCCTTCTGGAAGGCGATCGCACCCATCATCGAGCTCATCATCATGTCGCTGCGCGCCTGCAGATCGTGACCGTCCTTCACGGCGGTCGGCAGCGCCGCAGCCGCGATGCGCGCACCTTCCAGCGCGATGCCATCGCACAGCGGGTGATACGCGGGCGAGAGGTAGGACTCGACGTTGTGGGTCAATGCATCCATGCCGGTCGCCGCGGTGATCAGCGTCGGAAGGTCGAGCGTGAGCTCCGGATCGGCGAACACGGCACGCGCGAGGAGTGCCGGCGAGAAGATGATCTTCTTGACGTGGGTGCGATCCTCCGAGATCACCGACGAGCGTCCCACTTCCGATCCGGTGCCGGAGGTGGTCGGCAACGCTATGAAGTAGGCGACCGGGCGATCGATCGGGCGCACCTGCGGGTGGTCCCATGCGTATTCGAGGATGTCGCCGGGATGATTCGCCATCAGTGCAACGGCCTTGGCCACGTCGAGCGCGGCGCCGCCACCGATCCCGATGACGCTGTCGGCGTTGTGCCGGCGAAACGCTGCGGCGCCTTCCGTGACCTGCGTAGCGACCGGATTGCCCGACACGCCGTCGTAGGTGGCGACCTCCAGGTCCGAAAGCTC